>JBNNDZ010000189.1:0-3014 GCA_050285865.1 Puniceicoccales bacterium | reverse complement strand
ACCAGCGTTGACGGGCCAGCCAAGGTGACCTCCGCGCCGAGCTTGCGCAGCGCCCAGATGTTGGAGCGCGCCACGCGGCTGAAGAGGATGTCGCCGAGAATGGTGACTTTCTTGCCCGTCAGGTCCTTGCCGAGCTTTTCGCGTAGCGTAAAGGTGTCGAGCAGGGCTTGGGTCGGGTGTTCGTGCGCGCCGTCACCGGCGTTGATGACCGGGATGTCGATCTGGCGCGACAGGTAGCGCGCCGAACCGGCGGCCGAGTGGCGCATGATGATGATATCCGCGTTGAGCGCCTGAATGTTCATCGCAGTGTCGCGCAGGCTCTCGCCTTTGACGAGGCTGCTGGCGTTGCCGGAGACGGAAATGACATCCGCACTGAGCCGGGTTGCGGCGATCTCGAAGGCCAACCGCGTGCGCGTGCTGGGTTCCATGAAGAGATTGACCACCGTGTAACCGCGCAGCGTGGGCAGTTTCTTCTGCGAACGCTGCATGGTGGCCTTGAATTCCTCGGCCCGGTGATAGATGATTTCCAACTCGTCGCGGCTCAATTCCTCGATGCCGACGAGATCCTTACGGTTCCATTGGGCCTCGGATTTCATTTGGGGGAAATGGTAATGGCGTTGGCGTCGGGATTGTCCGGGTGAAGCTCGACCTGGACGCGTTCAGAGGGGTCGACCGGTTGGAAAATACCGCTGACGTCGGGCTGGACCGGTAACCGGCGGCCGCCGCGGTCAAACAGGATGGCCAGGCGCACGCATTCGGGGCGACCGAGGTCGAACAATTCCGCCAACGCCGCCCGGACGGAGCGACCGGAGAACATGACATCATCGGCAAGGATCACCGTCTTGTCTTTGACCGGGACAGGCAGGTAAGTGCGCTCCTTTTCGCCGGGCAACGGGTTGTGCCCGAGGTCGTCGCGCTGAAAGGTAATGTTCAACTGGCCGAAGGGAATCTCCACACCGTATTTTGCGCTGAGCACGCGGGTCAACATCACGCCGAACGGCACACCGCCATTGGCAATTCCGGCGACGATCAACTGATCCGGCGACGGTTCGATTTCGACCAAATGCGCCGCCACGCGCTGTAATGCGGCCTCGATTTCCGCAGGCCCTATGCGGCTGTGAGTTTCCATTGGCGGCGCAGTTTGAGTAGGCGACCCGCCCGGCGCAATGGTTTTTGTGGGGATGTGGAAGACTAGTTTCGATTAGCGGTCAGCGGAGTCGAATTCCTCCAGCGATATCCAGTTTTTCGGGTCATTGTCCTGGATTTTCTGAGACATGCGTGCGCGATAGCCATCGATGTCGCGGTGGCGAAGCGATACGATGTAGGCTGCCATTTTTTTTCGCTCATCGGGAGACAGGTTGGCGATCTCGGACTGCAGTTCCTGAAAGCTCATTTAATCTTTAGCATGTGTAGCCTTGCTGAAATCGCAAGCCACTTATGTGCTTCCGCGCTATTGCATTTTCTGCGTGAGCGTGAATCGTTGCGCGCATGGCGGAGCGGAATCACCTGCTGATCGACGGCTACAATGTCATCCACCAGTGGCCGGAGTTTGCGCGACGCCTCAACCGGGATGCGCCGGGGACTTGTGACCAGTTTGTCGAAGCCGTGCGCGTCATCCATGATGTCGACCATTGGCGTGTGACGGTCGTTTTTGATGGCCGCGGTAAAATGATCGATATTCAGCACCCGGGGGAGGTCGCGACCTTTGCCGTGCTCTGGGCACCAGCGGATCTGTCCGCCGACGGCTTGATTGAGCAGATCGTGAAAAATGCCAAGGATCCGGCGCGATTCACAGTCGTTAGCCGGGACAACTTGATTGCCGAATCCATTCGGGCCTCGGGCGGTTTTGCCCTTCGCCCGGACGACCTTCGCGAATGGGTGAAGCGCTGTGAAGACCGCAGCCGCAAATCCATCAACGAGCATCAGCGCAGCGTCCGCAAGCAGTGGAAGGAAACCAGCCCCTGGGACGCCTTGGACGGGCTGAAATGAAATCAGTCCGGGGGCGCGGATAGGTGGATTTTTAGCCAAAAAAAGCAGGCATGATCGCCTGCTTTCGTCCCATCTTTCACTGGGAAACTGCGTATTCTAAACCGATGGGCTTACTTTCCGGATTCGCTCCAGAAGAAGCAGGTGCCCTTGTTTTCGAGCTGGTGGACTGCCGCGCGGTAGAGCGGAAGGATGAGCTCGTGGACGAGTGCCAGAATGTCTTCCTTGCTGTCGGCTTCGATTTCGTAAGTTTCGATGTCGATCGTCGCGTTGCGCGGCTTAAGATTGTCGGCGAGAAGGGTCCAGCGGGCGTTATACTCGTCAGGCTCGTTGATGACGATGTTTAGCGGGACGTTGGTTTCATCACATTTGGTGATCGGCCATTCGCCGAGGTCGTCAATGCGGTCGATAACTTCTTGGATGTTCTTAGACATCTTGGGCTTGGGGGCCCGACGTGCGCTTGTTTTAGTAGCGAGTTGTGCTGTTGGTGGCATCGATTAAGCTTGTTTTTCGTTAGTCCTCATCGGCGAGTCGCCGCTCGCTTACAACATCGGATTTTTCCGGCTGATAGTCAAATTTTATTTAGTCAACTTCCTGTTAAATACTCACGCCAACCCCCTAAATGTGGATAACTTTGACCCCGGAACAACCAGATATAGGGTATCTTTACTCCATTTTGACATTTCACGTTGCAAGTCATCGGCGGCACTTAGGGTAAAATAGACAGGTGCGGGATGAGGATGTTTCCGGGCAATTATTGTCCACTTTGGGCTATTTGGGTCACTGTGCGCTTGTGCTGCCCACGGTGGTGCCTATGGTGAGGGCTATTACTGCTATGAGTGAAGCCCTTGAAACCGCGAAACAGGAATTTAAAATCAAGGTTCTGATGGTCGATGACCAGGGGATGGTGTGCGAGGCCGTTCGCCGCATGTTGGCTGATGTGCCGGACGTGGAATTCCATTTCCAGACCGAGCCCGCCAAGGCGATTGATTCCGCGCTGCACATTCAACCGACGGTCATTTTGCAGG
>JBNNDZ010000188.1:0-4910 GCA_050285865.1 Puniceicoccales bacterium | reverse complement strand
AAAGAACGGATCGACCAAGTCGTCGCCTCCCTTCTCAAAGAAGGGTGGGAAGAGCCAAGACACATCATAAAACTCGTCGGCAACAACTGGCAACGCGCTTCAGCAAACGATTCTGCCAGATATGATTTTATCGCTCTCTTATGGATGTGGTATTATTTGCGTAATTTCGACTACCCAATCGAACGTGATAACCTGTAGTCGGAATGCTCAAGAAATATTTAAAGCCGCTGGGGCTTATGCTCAATATGGCGATGGCGACTCTCCTGTGGGCGGTTGGTGGTGATTGCCGTCTCGCTACCCTTTGGTTCGCAACTGGAAGACATTGCCATCGCAGTCGTAACCATCGCAGACGGTGCGTCCGTCAAACTGCCAGCTTTTGGGTTCTTGCAAGTGGCCGCCGAATTGGATGATGCCAGCGCGAAGGCTCTCAAGTGTCACGTCCAGAAAGAATACTGGCTTGATCGCCACTGCTTCGCGGGGTGTAGGGGGTTGGGTGGAGGCACCGGCGAGACGAGCGATTTCTGTTTCCATCAGGACAAGTTCGCAGTCGCCGTGTTGCAGCAACGCATAGCCCTCGTCGCGATCGCATTCGCTAAAGCTAAGGGCATTCATATAAAAATCGAACAACGGCAAAATGTTGCCGGTGTAAATAACGATTCCAGCCGGCATGATTTACTCTTCTCCGTTGGTTGCCGGTCTCGCCCACAAGCTTTGCTGGTTGGCTTCGATTTCTGCGAAGTCGACGGCGTAAGCCGCTAGGAGCTTGTCGACTGAAGCGCGCAGTTCGGAGGATTGTTCCGGGGTAAGTGTATCGCCGTCTTGCAGCGCGTTGATGAAGTCGCTGACGCGATAGTAATCGGCGAGGCCGTCCGCCGAAAGGGAAAGCTCTGGAGTCAGCGCATCGCCATCGCTTAGCTCGACGGCTTCCTCCCAGTCGAGCAGTCCGTAGCCGGAAAGTTGAAGTCGGTGCAGGCCAGCGCTGGCTGGGAAGTTGCCTGGGGCGTGGCCGACTAGCACGCCGTCCAGTGTGACCGCTACACCGCGCACGATGACGGGTAACTCGTCCGCGCCGATGGATACTTGGTTGTCCGCGGTGAGTGAGATGTTTGGCAGTGTGATATCTGACAAGTGCGGGGTAACGGAAAAGCGGATGCGCGGGGCGTTGCTGGGGGTGCTGAGCGACGGTGTGCTCACGCTGCCGGTGGTGGTCGCCGGGCGGGGGAGGACACCGGTTTGTGTTTGCGCTTCGCTCGCGATCTGCGTGCTGGCCTGGTCGACGAATCGCGTGGCCAAGTCACCGGCAACGTAGCTGGCGGGCTTGTCTTCGAGGAAGGTTTCAGTCAGGCGGATTTCGTCGCCGGTCAGCGGCGTGGTTCCGCGCACGGCGAGTAAATCGTAAGAGAGGCGGAGGGCGTAAACGACACCGGCTGGAACGGGGTCACGGCTTTCGTAGTGGAGCTGTTTGGGGCCGTAGGTGATGAGGTTGACGACGATGACGTAGTCCGCCTGAACGGATTGCGCGATCTCCAGAGTGCCGACCGTCGAACCCATTTGCAGCGGGCGTTCATCGAATGATTCGTCCTTGGATTCCGTTTCTTGAGGGGAAAGGACGGTGAAGCCGTCAGCGGTGAGTTTCTCCGTGAGCTGTTCGCGCATCGCGCTGGCGAGGGCCGCGTGCTGTCCAGCGGTCAGGTCGTTGATGAGCAAGACTGTGCGGGCGTTCTGCGCGTGGGTGAGGGCGGCGCTGAAGGCCAGTAGAAAAAACGGCAAAAGTCGGGCGATTAGCGACATGAGGGCAAGGATTAGCGGGCGTATCACTCAGAGACAAAGCGAAAATGGAGCCGCGCGGTGTTTTCATGGGCGATTAGGCAGGCCAGAGCCACCAGAGATAGCCGCCATAAACGGCGAGTAGTAAAGCGCCTTCCCAGCGGTCGATGGTGCGTTGCGTGAAGGCGAGGGGAAGCAGGATTGCACTGGTGCCAAGCATGAACGCGCCGTCGATCCAGTTGATCGCCCCGCCGTCGATAGGCTGCACGGTCGCGGTGATCCCAAGGATACAGAGGACGTTGAAAATGTTTGAGCCGACGACATTACCAACGGCGATATCCGTCTGCTTCTTGAATGCGGCGACGATGCTGGTCGCCAACTCGGGGAGGCTGGTGCCAGCCGCAACAATCGTCAGGCCGATGACTGCCTCGGAGACGCCGAACTTACGCGCAAGCGTGATCGCGCCATCAACGAACCAGTTCGCGCCGAGGACCAGTAATGCGAGCCCCGCAATGACGAACACGACGTCGCGCCATACCGGCCCGTTGGGCTTGGCCGGTAAGTCGACCATTTCATCCGCCGCAGAGCCATCTTTACGGGCAAGAATGATTGTGAAGGTTAAATAGCCGGCCAGCAGTGCCACCAGTCCGATTCCGGCCAGCCGCGAGACGTGCCCCAGCGCGATGAGCGCAAAACCAATCGCGCAAACGCCGATCATGATCGGGATGTCGCGGCGGAGCAGGTTGACGTGGATGGTGAGCGGGATGATGACCGCCGAGAGGCCGAGAATCACCGCGACATTGAAGATATTCGAGCCGATGACATTGCCTAGCGATACTTCGCCCAGACCTTGAAGCGCGGCGGAGATGCTAACCGTAAGTTCCGGCGCACTGGTGCCAAAGGCAACTACGGTGAGACCCACCACGAGTGGTTTGATGCCTGCCCGAATGGCTAGATTCGAGCTCCCGCGCACCAGGCCTTCCGCTCCGAAATATAACAGCACAATCCCCAATGCGATTAGTAGCATGGAATGAAATTAGGTTTTGGTTCGAGAAGGTCGAGTGTCTTCAGTGGGCTTAATTTCCAAAAAAAGCGCCCACCTGGATATCCAGGGGGCGCTTTCTTGTGGAAATGGGCTCCGATTAAACTGCCATCGGCTGGATGCCGGGGAGTTGGTCGAGGTGATCCAAGTAGCTGCGGACGTCGCGGCGCCAGGCGTTCAGCTTGGACTTGGACAGCTCTACGCGGTCGCGGACGTTTTTGTCTAACTGGTAGTAGCGGTTCGCGAGCTCTTCCTGCGCCTCATGGAGTCGGTCGAGGGTGAGTTGGATATTGTGGCTGAGCTGCTCGCGGATGTCCGGGCGCTGCAAATAGGGAGCGAGTCCGTTGTCGATGCGGCGGCGGGCCTCGGTCAACTCAGCAAGGAGGATCTTTGCGTCCGAGACTTCACGAAGGTTGGAAGTCATGCCGATTTTGGACAGGGTCCAGATGGTCCACTTGGTTGGGTCGAACTGCCAGGGCTTTACGCCGTTGCGGTAGTCGTGCTGGAACTCGTGGTGGTAATTGTGGTAGCCCTCACCAAAGGTGAAGAGCGCCATGAACCAGCTGTCGCGGGCGCTGTGCTTGGTGGAGTAGGGCTGGTTGCCAACGTAGTGGCAGGCCGAATTGATGAAAAACGTAGCGTGTTGGACGCAGACCACGCGGAGCACACCAGCGATCAGGAAGGTGCCAAGTGCGCCAATCCAGGTGCCGTAGTAGGCATAACCAATCGCGGTCGGGAGAACGAAGCTCACCATGAAGGCGATCAGGTGGATGTATTTGTGCTGCCATACGAGCATTGGGTCCTTGCGCAGGTCGTTGATGTTGTCCTGCGGTGGCTCGGGCTTAAGCTTGAAGAGGAGCCAGCCAACGTGAGCGTAAAAGAAACCCTTGTTGATGTTGTAAGGGTCGTCGTCGTGGTCGACGTGCTTGTGGTGGCGGCGGTGGTCGCTGGCCCAGTCGAAAACGGAATTTTCCCAGGCGGCAGCACCAAAAAGTGTCACGAACAGGCGGACTGGCCACTTGGCCTTGAACGAGATGTGTGAAAACAGGCGGTGGTAGCCCATGGTGATGCTGATGCCGGTGGCAGCGCAGAATATCACGAACATCACGATTTGGAACCAATCCAGGCCGTAGTTGAAAATATACCACGGAACGGCTGTCAGCGAGGCCAACAGCGTGGTGCTCAGGAAGAAGAACGTGATCCACTCAACGCGGTCGAAGGGGATGTTTTTAAACATGGAATAAAGTCTGGTCGTTGTGCTTGAGCTGGTCGTCCGGAGGGGGCGACACGGCACGAGCGCGGATTCAATAAATTATCGTCAAACGCTAGGCGTGATTAAGGTGACCAGCATGAATCATTTTCGTTCCAACGCAAGATTGGATAATGCCGCCTATAACGTTTATAGGTAACCGCTATGGGCGGCCTGAGTTGCATTGCCGGGCGTCACCGAACGGGCAAATGTGGTAGACGGCGAACTCTGCCGGGGGCTTAGCCCAAACGTTGAAAAACAACGGTGGCGTTATGCCCGCCGAAGCCGAGATTGTTGCTCATGGCGACGTCCACCTTGGCCTCGCGGGCGGTGTTGGGAACGTAGTCCAGGTCGCAATCGGGGTCTGGCGTGTCGTAATTGATGGTCGGCGGAATGATGCCGGTTTCAATCGACTTGGCGCAAATGGCAGCTTCGATGCCGCCAGCGGCACCGAGGAGGTGCCCTGTCATCGACTTGGTGCTGCTGACCGGAAGCTTGTAAGCGTAATCGCCGAACACCTTCTTAATGGCCTGCGTCTCAAATTTGTCGTTGTAGGGGGTGGACGTGCCGTGGGCGTTGATGTAGTCCACATCCGTTGTGTTGAGCTTGGCCATCGCCAGGGCGCGCTGCAGGGCAATCGCCAGGCCTTCACCGTTAGGGTCGGGCATGGTGATGTGGTGCGCGTCGCAAGTGGCGGCGTAACCGGTGAGCTCACAGTAAATTTTGGCACCGCGTGCCTTGGCGTGTTCCTCGGTTTCGAGGATGACCAAGCCGGCGCCATCGCCCATCACGAAACCGTCGCGTTGAGCGTCGAAGGGGCGGCTGGAGCGGGTGGGCTCATTGTTAGATCGG
>JBNNDZ010000187.1:0-5374 GCA_050285865.1 Puniceicoccales bacterium | reverse complement strand
GGTGGGACCTCTACCAACTCTTAAGAGAGGGCTTCCGCGGCGTTCCAGGAAAGGTCGAGTCCGCCCCGGCCAAGCACTTGCGCAGTGCCCTCGGGCAGGTCGTGAACTTCTTCTATACGCTGCAGGGTGAAGCCGCCGGCGCGCAGGCCTTCAGTAGCTTTGACACGCTCCTGGCTCCGTTCATTCGCTACGATGGTCTCGGTGAGGACGAGGTGAAACAGATCATTCAGGAGTTTGTTTTCAACGTGAACGTGCCGACCCGTGTCGGCTTTCAAAGTCCGTTTACCAATATCACGCTCGACCTGACTTGCCCCGCGCACTATCGCGATCAACCGGTGCTGTGTGGAGGCGAGTTAATGCCTGAAAAATACGGGGACTTCCAAGCTGAAATGGACCTCTTTAATCGGGCATTCTTCGCGATCATGACGGATGGTGATGCGGGCGGACGGCTTTTCTCGTTTCCGATTCCCACGGTGAATCTTACCCGCGATTTCGACTGGGAAAACGAGAATTTGCGGGGGCTTTGGGAAATGACCGGCAAGTTCGGTATTCCGTACTTCTCCAATTTCGTGAACTCCGACATGAGCCCTGACGACGCGCGTTCGATGTGTTGTCGCCTGCGCATTGATAACACCCAGTTGGAGCGGCGGGGTGGGGGGCTTTTCGGCGCGCACCCGCTGACGGGGTCCATTGGCGTGGTCACACTCAACTTGCCGCGCATCGGCTATCAGGCAAAGTCCAAGCGCGGATTCTTCCAATTACTCAAGCGCCGGATGGACCTCGCCCGGGACAGCCTGGAGATAAAGCGTAAGCTTCTGGAGCAACTGACCGACGCGGGCCTGTATCCCTACACGCAGCATTATTTGCGCGATATGCGCGAACGCTTCGGGGTGTATTGGAAAAACCACTTCTCGACCATTGGCCTGGTCGGCATGAACGAGGCCTGCCTTAACCTCCTTGGCAAGTCCATCGCTACCGACGAAGGCAAATCGTTTGCGGCGGACGTGTTGACCTTCATGCGGGACCGGCTTGTGACTTACCAGCTTCGAACGGGCAACCACTATAATCTGGAGGCCTCACCGGCAGAGGGCACTTCGATGCGCTTGGCGTTAAAAGATCAGGAGCATTGTTCGGGCATCGTTTGTGCGAATCCAGGTGAGGTGCTGCAAGGTGGCGCGCCATTTTACACCAATAGCACGCACCTCCCGGTCAATTACACCGACGACCCGTTCGAGATCCTTGACCATCAGGAGGAGACGCAGTGTCTTTATACCGGCGGGACCGTGATTCACTTGTTCCTCGGTGAGCGTGTCAATGACCCGGCAGCCGTGCGGGAATTTGTCCGCACCATTGCGACCAGCTACCGGTTGCCATACTTCTCGCTCACGCCGACCTTCAGCGTTTGCCCCTCGCATGGCTACATCGCAGGCGAACACGCTGCTTGCCCGCATTGCGGCGCGCAGACGGAGGTTTACTCGCGTATAGTGGGCTATCTGCGCCCTGTTTCCCAATGGAACGATGGCAAACAGGCAGAGTTTCGTCGCCGGGCACAGGTGAAATTTGTCCGTGAACGCGAGCAGCCCCGCCGCCGTTTAGCGAATCAACCGATGCTCATTCCAACGCAATGAAAGTTGGCGGACTCATAAAGAACTCGCTCATCGATTTCCCCGGTCGACCTGCGCTGGTGATTTTTACTCAGGGTTGCAGCTGGCGATGTCCGTTTTGCCACAATCCACGGTTAATTGCTCGGCGAGCGTCCTGTTCGTTAAAGATCGATTCCATATTTGAGCTCTTGGCAAAACGCCCGGCACGGGCGCGTAATCTCGTCATCACTGGTGGTGAGCCGACGGAGCAGGCGGACCTCATCCCTACGCTTTGCCGCGCAAAGCATATTGGGGCTCGCGTGAAGTTGGATACCAATGGATCTAACCCCAAAGTGCTGCGCCGGGTCGTGCAGGAAGGACTTGCAGAGTACATCGCCCTCGATGTGAAAGGGCCGCTTGCGCGCTACTCGAAATTTACGGGCGGTATACGTGCGGCGGAAGCGATGCAGGAATCCATCTCATTACTGTTGCATCACGCGACGGCATACGAGTTCCGCACGACCGTGGTCCCGGCGCTGCATCGTCCGGCAGATTTTGCGGCCGTGGGCGAGTCCTTGCAAGGTGGCCGCCAACTTTACCTGCAAGGCTTTCGCCGCAAAGGCGTGTTGGACCGCGAACTCCGTGAAACGTCGGAGCCGACGGCTGCATTTCTCCGCGAGTGCGCCGCCTATGCAGAGCCGTACATTCCCACGCTCGTGCGATAATCGCTATTGGTAGCCGTCGTCGATCGTTTCTTGCATTGGCTTAATGACGGATCGTATCAGGCCTTGACTCATGCTCCGGATTGGGGCTTCCTACATGGCTTCATGTTCGCAACTAAACACGTTAACCGCTGGCTTGTCGCCGTCCTTATGGGACGCGGGGATGCCTCTTGCGCGGGTTGACGAAACTCAGAAGCAGGGGTCCCTTGTTGGATGGCCTCTGCGTTCGCGAACGGAATGTGGAATCGCCATTGGACGAGGCTCCGCCAATCCGATGATTACACGCATTATCCGCATTCCCGCCTTACAACTCAGTGCGCCCGCCAGAGGTGTCGTGCTGATGCTGTTGTCGGTGGCTCTCTTTTCCATCAACTGCCTCGTCGTGAAATATCTCGGGCAGCGTGGCGACGTGTCGTTCTGGGCGGTTAACTTCTACCGTGGGGTTGCGGGCACGGCGCTGGCATTGTTTCTGGCTGGTTCGGGTGCTAGGGACGTCCTGCGAGTCTTTTACCGGCCCATCCTGATAATTCGGGGGATACTGGGCGGCATTGGTCTGGCGATGTTTTACGTAACCGTGTTCCACATGGACCTCGGGACCGCCAGCGTGATAAACCTGACATACGTAATCTGGGGGTCGTTGTTCGCCGCAATGTTCCTCGGGGAAAAACTTCGCGCACAACAAGTCGCCGGACTGGCGCTGGCGTTTGTCGGCGTGCCGATGTTGTGTGGATTCTCGCTCGAAGGCGTGGGGATTTATCACCTGTTTGCCATTGGCGGTGCCATTATATCCGGTGCGGTTGTGGTGTTGATTCGTTTGCTGGTGCGGACCGAATCCAGCACGACGATCTACGCAGCGCAGGCCATTTATGGTATGCTGGTAGCCGTCCCGTTTTTGCAAGGAGGCGATCTTTTACCCGGCCTCGTTCCGCTGCTGCTGATGCTGCTGGCGGGTGCACTCGTGGCAGGTGGGCAGCTTGTCATGACGCTGGCCTATGAGACCTTGCCCGTGGCGCGTGGTGCTTCGATCCAATTACTCCTGCCGGTATTGAATGCGTTGGGGGCGATTGCCTTCTTCGGAGAGCACTACACGCTGGTTGCTTTGGCGGGCGGTGCGTTGGTGCTTGTCGGTAGCTTATGGGTAGTCCGTGCGAAGGCGAAGCTGGCGTGACGAAATCGTGGTCGTGCCCGATAAGGAAGTCGGGCCCTACCATTTACGCGGTGGGCAAACAGCCCAATGAACAATGTGGGTCGCCGTCTCATAGTACTTGCCGCGCGTTGGTGAGTTCGCCTAAATCTGCACTTTTCCATGAACGACGTTTCCTCCATCGAATCCCTTGCTTTGCCGCATGTAGCGGCGATGCGGGCCTACGTGCCGGGTATGCAGCCGACAGAGCCAGGTTGGGTGAAGCTCAACACCAATGAGAATTCATTCCCGCCAAGCCCCAAGGTCATTGAGGCCATTCAGCGCGAACTGGCTGACGGTGCGCGCGGGCTGCGGTTGTACCCCAATCCGACCAGTAAGACTCTCCGCGAAGCCATTGCAGCGCATCATGGGATTGAGGTAAATTGTGTCCTCGCGGGCAATGGTTGCGACGATGTGCTCAACCTGCTCATGCGCGTGTTTTGCAGTGCGGAGCGTCCGGCGGGCATGTGCGTGCCAAGTTATTCGCTCTACACGACGCTGCGGAGTATTCAGGGAGCTCCGATGCGTGAGGTCGCGTTTGACCGCTCGATGGAACTCCCGGTGGACGACATCGCCCAATGCGGTGCGAACATCTTTTTTCTGACTTCACCCAACGCGCCGACCGGCGTCGGCTTTGCGCCGCAAAGTATTGCCGGACTGCTGGAGAAATTTCCCGGCATCCTTGTGGTTGATGAGACTTACGCGCCGTTTGCGCCGGAGGACTGCGTTAGCCTACTGGCGGATCATCCGCGCCTGGTCATTGTCCGCAGCTTTTCCAAAGCCTATGCGCTGGCGGGGATGCGGGTCGGCTACGCGCTGGCGCACCCGGAGGTCATCAGTTTGCTAGACCGCGTGCGTGACAGCTACAACCTCGACCGTCTCGCACAGGCGGCCGCCGTGGCGGCGATTTGCGATCAGGATTATTATACCGATGCGACAATGCAGATCATCGCCGAACGTGAACGGGCGGCGGCGGACTACGAGCGTCGCGGATGGTTCGCCTACAAGAGCGTGGCGAATTTCCACTTTGTGGAGCCCCGCGACAAGCAGGGCGAAGCCAGTGGAGAAGTGGCAAAAGATCTTTTTGAATTCCTGACCGCGCAGAAAATCCTGGTGCGCGCGTTCCCGAACCACGCCTTGACTCAGTCTTTCCTGCGCATCAGCGTGGGCGGGGCTGAGGAGATGCAACGACTCACCCAAGTTTTAGACGAATGGCAGACGAAGTAACCAACGAAGCGGCCCCGCGCCGCGCGGAGATCACCCGCGACACCAAGGAAACGCAGATTTCGCTCGCGCTGAATCTGGACGGCACCGGCGTGTCCGACATCGATACGGGGATTCCGTTTTTCGACCACATGCTCGACCTGTTCGCGCGCCACGGCTTGTTCGACCTGACCGTGAAGGCTAAGGGCGACATCGAGGTGGATTACCACCACACGGTGGAGGATGTGGGCATCGTGCTCGGGCAGGCGGTTAAGGAAGCCGTTGGCGAGAAACGCGGTATGAAGCGTTACGGGTTCTTTATTTTGCCGATGGACGAATGCTTGGCGCGTGCTGTCATCGACCTAAGCAACCGCCCGATCTTTGTCTATCAGGTTGAGACGAGCAACGTGATGATCCGCGACTTCAACATCGCGCTGGTGCGGGAATTTTTCCAGGCATTCACCAATGCGGTGGGTGCCAACCTGCACCTCAAGGTCGAATACGGCGAGGAACCACACCACATTTCAGAGGCGCTCTTTAAGTGCTTCGCGCGTGCATTGGACGTTTCAACACAGCTTGATCCGCGTCTGGGCGATCGCTTGCCAAGCACCAAGGAAGCCCTATGAGTGCCGACGAACATGGACCACTGCTCGCGGTGATCGATGTTCGTCGGCACTCATAGG
>JBNNDZ010000186.1:0-2681 GCA_050285865.1 Puniceicoccales bacterium | reverse complement strand
GCCAACGGCCACGTCCTGCTCGAAGGCGTTCCCGGTCTGGCGAAGACACTCTCAGTGCGCACGCTCGCCAGCTCGATTCAGGCGCAGTTCTCGCGCATTCAATTTACCCCGGACCTGCTCCCGG
The DNA here is from genome assembly GCA_050285865.1 of Puniceicoccales bacterium. Lineage (GTDB taxonomy): Bacteria > Verrucomicrobiota > Verrucomicrobiia > Opitutales > Cerasicoccaceae > Cerasicoccus. The sequence goes on along the minus strand of JBNNDZ010000186.1, from coordinate 2,557 downwards.
CCGACATCATCGGCACACTCATTTACAACCCGCAAAAAGGGGAGTTCTTCACCAAGCGCGGCCCGGTCTTTGCGAATATTGTCTTGGCGGACGAAATCAACCGTGCTCCGGCCAAGGTGCAAAGCGCCTTGCTCGAAGCCATGCAGGAACGCCAGGTGACCCTTGGTGACGAGACGCACATGCTTCCGGCTCCGTTTCTCGTGTTGGCGACGGAAAATCCGATCGATCAAGAGGGGACTTATCCGCTGCCCGAAGCGCAGGTTGACCGTTTCATGCTCAAGCTGAAGATCGGTTACCCAAGTCGGGAAGAGGAGCGCCAGATTTTGGACAGCATGGCTTCAACCGCACCGAAAATGGCGGTGGAGCCGGTCATCACGCCGGAGCAAATCCTTGAAGCGCGTAAGGTGATTGACCAGGTTTACGTCGACGAAAAGGTCCGCGATTACATCGTCGATCTCGTCTTCGCGACGCGAAAGCCCAGTGATTTTGGCCTGAACATCGACAACTTTGTGCAGTTTGGCGCCAGCCCCCGCGCAACGATCGCGTTGACACTTGCCGCAAAAGCATGGGCGTTCCTGCAGGGGCGTGGCTACGTGACTCCGCAGGACATCAAGACCATCGGCGTGGACGTCCTCCGTCACCGCGTGATCCCGTCATACGAAGCTGAGGCGGAAGACTTTGGCAGTGAAGAGCTCGTAGCCAAGATCTTCGAGACCGTTCCGGTGCCATAAGGAAACGGAAAAAGATTAAAGGAAACGATGCGGCGTCTGAATGCAGTCCGTCAGCATTCCAATTCATCCGTATGAACTTTAATCTTTAATCTACATACTTTAATCTTCTATGCCCTCCACCCGCGACATCCTCAAGAAAGTCCGCCAGATTGAAATCCGCACGAACCGACTCGTGACGGACTCCTTGACCGGTGCCTATCATAGCGTGTTCAAGGGGCGCGGGATGGATTTCGAGGAAGTACGTGAGTATGCCCCGGGCGATGACGTGCGCGCAATCGACTGGAATGTCACCGCGAAGATGGACCGGCCGTTCATCAAGCAATTCCGGGAAGAGCGCGAGTTGACGATCATGCTGCTTGTGGACTTGTCGGCTTCCGGTAATTTTGGCTCGGAGGCCGAGTCGAAACGTGAACTTGCGGCCGAGATCGCCAGCGTACTTGCTTTTTCCGCAACGAAAAACAACGACAAGGTCGGGCTGTTGTTATTCACCGACGAGGTCGAACAATACATACCACCGCGCAAGGGCCGTCAGCACATCCTGCGGGTCATTCGTGAGATACTTTTCCACGAACCGCGTCACAGTGGAACAAATGTCGCGATGGCCCTGGACACGGTGAATCACCTGCTCAAGCGCAAGGCGATTGTCTTCCTATTAACTGATTTTCTGCAGGGTCCGGACGGTCGTTTGCCTGATCCTGCCGAAGGGACTGGAGATACTATTTTCCGTGCGCTGGCGCTGACGAACCGTCGCCACGATTTGACGGCGATCCTGCTGTCAGATCCACGCGAGGCAACACTGCCCGAGATCGGTTTAATCACACTGGAAGATTCGGAAACGGGACAACTGGTCGAACTCGATACTTCGAATCCTAAAGTCCGCCAAATGTATGCCAGCATTAATCGTCGACGGTTAGAGGGCTTACATCGTGGTTTACGCCAGGCCGGGGTAGGTGCGTTGCCGGTAAAGACCGGGGAGCCTTACGTGAACAATCTGCGTCGCTATTTCGAAAGTCGCGCTCAACGCGCCCATTAGGATGAACTTTGTGTTGAAAAGTTGCTTTGCAAGTAGAAGCCGCTTTGCAGTGCAAAGCGTATTGATGGTCCTGTCTTCATCCGCCTTTGGACAAGAAGGCGGGCTGCGGCCTTTACGTGGTTTGCGGCAGACATCCTATTGGGAGTCGAACTGGCACTGGCTTGTGCCGGTGATCGCTATTGCGGTGTTGGCCTTGATTGCTCTCATTGTGTGGGCAGTGCGTCGTAAGCCTGCCCAGCGCGGAATGAGCCCTGCTGAGGAAGCTCGTATTCGCTTGGGTAAAGCCGCTGACCTCGCGGGTAAGCAGGACGACAAGGCGTTCTCGGTCACGGTTTCCAATGCCCTTCGCGTTTACATGGAGAAGCGATTCGGTTTGCGTGCGCCGGAGCAAACCACGGAAGAATTTCTACAGAGCGCCCGTACGAGCCAGCGGCTACCGGAGAAGTCGTTGACGACACTGGCGAAGTTCCTCGAACTGTGCGATCTCGCCAAGTTTGCCCAGCACGCCTTTGGCGACGACGAGCGTCAGGAACTATTGAACACCGCGCGAAATTTTGTAGATGATGCCGAGCGCCGTGACACGACTACGCCGACGGAGGCGGCGAGCGTATGACCGAGAGTTTTGAGTTCCGCGACCCTTGGTTGCTGTGGTTTTTGCTTTTGTTGCCGTTGCTGCTTTTCCTCAAAGGTCGCACCATCGGGAGCAATTCCTTTTCCGGGGCGCATTTTGTGGACTACTGCTTGGAGCAGGGAATGGAAGTCGCCGGGGTCAGCCGCTCCGAAGAACCTGATC
>JBNNDZ010000185.1:0-7228 GCA_050285865.1 Puniceicoccales bacterium | reverse complement strand
TGGAATTATGAATTATGAAGCATGAAAAATGTATTCAGAAATTATCCAGCGGAAATTCACTCATTAGTCTTCACTCCTGAGCCAGTTTCATAAGTCATCGTTCATAATTCATAATTTTTCCGTCTCATGCCTGAGCTCGCTGAAGTCGAATATTTCCGCCGGAAGTGGGACCTCGCTTTGCGATGCAAAGTTCGTAAGGTGGAAACGAACGGCACGGCGCGCATTTTTCGTGAAGCCCCGGCGGCGTTGCTCGAAGGGAAACTTGCTGGCACCACGTTGCTGGAGTCCTTCGCTGCCGCCAAGCAGATGCTGTTTCGCTTCTCGGCAAACCAATGGCTGGGCCTGCATTTGGGTATGACCGGTCGCTTACTTTGCGAGGCAGAGTCTTATGCCGTCGGTAAATGGGATCACTTTGTTCTGCGCCAACGTGGGCGCACGCTCGTCTTCCGTGACCCGCGTCAGTTCGGGCTGCTGAAACATCACGAGGGCGAGTCGCCGCCGGAATGGTGGACCAGCCTCCCGCCCGCAATCTTGTCCACCGCATTCACAATTGAGGCGATGTGCGCCATTCTGGACCGGCGAAAGAAGTCGCCGCTCAAGGCAGTATTGCTCATGCAGGAACGGTTTCCCGGCGTTGGCAATTGGATGGCCGACGAAATACTTTGGCGCGCCAAGTTGCACCCGGCTATGCGGGCTGGCTCTTTGTCCGCCGAGCAACGTGAAACTTTGTATGGCAAAGTTCGCGAAGTCTGCGCGGATGCCTTGCACGCAATTGCGGGAGTCGGCGAAGATGCGCCGCCGCCGGATTTGAATGTCAACATCCCCGACGATTGGCTGTTCTGGCATCGCTGGAAGGACGGCGGCTATTGTCCCATCCACGGCTTGGAGCTGATCCGTGAAACCATCGGCGGCCGCACCAGCGCCTGGTGCCCTCAATGCCAGGGAGGATGAAACCCAGCACCCTCGATGCTGCCGTATCGTGTCTGGGGTTACGTAAGGAATCTTACGCGACTACGGCGCGTTGGCAGGGACGGCGCGGAAAATAACGGTCTGGTCCGTCATGGTATTGATCACGACTTCAAAGGTGTCGCCGGAGTTCGCAGGGATTACCCAACTGTCGACCGCGTTGCCCGCGAGGGCGTTGAAGTTCGCGACCGGCGTCTTGTCGAAATCGTCGTAGAGGTAGAGGTTGTAGGCTCGACGTTGATTGGGGATGCTCACGGTGGCGGTCAGCGTGAGTGGTTCCGGCACGGGCGCAGTGTTGGAGTGGTGGTCGATCTGCGGTTCGCTGTTGCGGCTGGCGACCAGGCGCACGGGGATTGTTACCTCGTCGAGATCGAGCACGCCTTTGATTGCGATGCCATAGTTTGCTGGACGGTTCTTGAGCAGGTATACCGGTCCATTGGGACGGTTTGCCATGCGGCGACTGCCGAGGAAATGAAAATAGCGGTAAGCGTAGTAAAACTGATACTCGGGCGGATTGCCAAATGGGCCGTAAAGACCGTTGTCACTGATGGTGATGACGTCTCCGGGCGAGTACTCATTACGCGTTTGGCTAAAGGGAACACGCGAACCGAACTCCAGCACCGGGACAATGTGGTCATATTCCGGGTCGCCATCGGTGCGCTGGGTCCATTCGCCAAGAATGATCCCGTTGTTGAATACGCCGATGATTACCACGTTGCCCGCAAGGGTGTTGCTCTTGACCCAGTCCATGAAATCCAGACTGCGGGTCTGCGTCTCGTAGTAAAATTCGTCGGCATCCAGACGCATGCGTTGGGCGGCATAGGTGTCATTCACGCCTAGCAGGAGTTGAGCGGATTCATCATATTGAGGAATGCCGGGTGAGGCGATGCTACGCGCCGTGAATTGCGAACAATACTGCCCGAAATTTAAACCGGCCGAGATGAAACTGGTCTCTCCGCAGTAGCCGTTGTTTTCGTTCCACTGCAGGCGCGGAGGAATATCGTGGGCGTAGGTGTAGGGCGTCGGGATTTCAGCCGGTTGCGCGAATGCGACGGATACGTTTAAGAGTGCGCCTAAGGCAAGCGCGAGAACCGATCGACAAAGAATTGGTTTCATGTGTGGTAGATTGCTCGGACAAAACGTTAACTCCTGCGAAAAGTCACGCCGGATAATCTGACCAGCTCAATTTAGCCAAAACAAAACCCATGCGCTCAACACGCATGGGTTTCGGAAAATGTTTGCGATGCGTCAGCATCGTGGGTGCAGGACTGGCCTTGCCTAGTTCTCGTCGTCGATTTTGGTGACGGCGATGTTGAGGTCGCGGAGCTGCTTGTCGGTGGCCGGTCCGGGGGCGCTGGTCATCAGGTCCTGTCCCTTTTGAGTCTTGGGGAAGGCGATGACTTCACGGATCGAACGGGCCTTGCCGAGGATGGCGCAAAGGCGGTCCAGACCGAGCGCGATGCCGCCGTGGGGCGGGGCGCCGAACTTGAAGGCCTTGATCATGTAGCCGAAGCGCGATTCAATGACGTCTTCCGGCATTTGGAGGACGTTCTTGAAAACGCGGTCCTGCAACTCGGGCTGGTGGATACGAATCGAGCCGCCGCCGATTTCCGAGCCGTTGAGCACGACGTCGTAGGCCTGCGAGCGGACGTTCTTCGTGTCCGTGTCGAGGCGGTCAAGGTCGTCCGGATGCGGTGCGGTGAAGGGGTGGTGCGCTGCGACGTAGCGGCCCTGATCTTCATCAAACAACATCAGCGGGAAGTCCACGACCCAGAGGAAGTTATACTGGTCGTCGGAGATGGTCATCTTGCCGCGCTTGACGAGCAACTGCGCACTTTCCAGGCGGATGCGGCCAAGGATTGCGCAGGCTTGTTCCCACTTGGAAGCGGCGAACAGGATGAGGTCGCCGTCTTCGATGTTCATCTTTTCCTTGAGCGCGTTGAGCTCGTCTTCGGAGAAGAACTTAATGATTGGGGAGCGCCATTCCTTCGGGTCATCGCCGCGGACGACGATGTAAGCCAGGCCCTTGGCACCGAGCGTCTTGGCGACGTCTTCCATTGCCTTGACCTCGCCCTGGGTGATGTCGCCGAGGCCCTTGGCGTTGATCGCCTTGACCACGCCGCCGCCCTTGATGACGGACGAAAATACCTTGAAGCCGGTGTCCTTGAGGTCTTCCGAGAGGTCGACGAGCTCCATGTCGAAGCGGGTGTCCGGCTTGTCGACGCCGTAGCGGTTCATGGCCTGCTCGTAGGTGAGGCGGGCAAACGGCGTGGGCACGTCGACCCCGAGCACGTCCTTCCACATCTTTTGCAGCATGCCTTCGATCAGCGCATACATGTCCTCGCTGTCGATGAACGACATTTCGAGGTCGATCTGGGTAAACTCGGGCTGGCGGTCGGCACGGAGGTCCTCGTCGCGGAAGCAGCGGGCGATCTGGTAGTAGCGTTCGACGCCACCCACCATGAGCATCTGCTTGTATTGCTGAGGACTCTGCGAGAGTGCGTAGAACTCACCCGGGTTCAGGCGGCTGGGCACGAGGAATTCGCGCGCGCCTTCGGGCGTGCTCTTGAACATGGCCGGAGTCTCGATTTCGAGGAAGCCCTCGTCGGCCAGAAAGTCGCGGCAGCTCTTGGTGGCGGAGCTGCGGATCGTCATCATGCGGCGCATCTTCGGGCGGCGCAGGTCGAGGTAGCGGTATTTAAGGCGCAGGTCTTCGTTGACGAGCTCGGCCTTGGCGTCTTCCAGCGGGAAGGGCAGCGTCTCACACAAGTTGTGGATGATGAGCTCGCGGGCGGAGACTTCGATTTCGCCGGTGGGCAAATTGCGATTGATGGTCGATTCCTCACGCGGTTTCACGATTCCGACAATTTCGATGACGGATTCGTCTTTGAGGCGTCCGGCCTGGGCGTGCATTTCCGGATAGTCCGGATGGAAAACGATTTGCGTCTTACCGGCGCGGTCGCGCAGGTCGACGAAAAGCACGCCGCCGTGGTCGCGCACTGATTCCACCCACCCGATCAGGGTGACGGTTTCGTCCGCGTTGGCCTTGTTCAACTGGCTGCAAGTATGGGTCCGCTTCATGATGAAAGCCCGCAAGCGAGACAAAACCCGCGCCGCTTGGCAACGGAAAAGCAACCTCCGGTGCGCACGCGGGCCGACGGGGCGTTTCTTCTGCGGGAAATTGCCCTGCTTGATCAGGTCGCATCGGTGTTCTCTGTGGTGATTTCACACGTTGGGAGGCCGCTTTTGCGTTTTAAACGTGCATTCGGGATTGATTTTACACGGGTTCGTCACAGTCTGCGGCTCATGTTTCGCAAACAGCTGCTTCTTTTTATAGTCACTTTGATCGCCGCCAGCGGGTTGCTTCGTGCGCAGTCGCCGACGGGGGGAACCTCCTTCCTCGACATCATTTCGGCCCAGCAAGAGCTTGGGTTCACCATTAGCCAAAACTTCGAATACGCCTTCGCCTCGGATTTGCAGGAAAACTACAACGGTGATTTGGGTGCCGCACGTTACACGACGGGTATCGACTATGCCACGAACTGGAACCGTGGTTTCTGGCGTGCTGGTGTTTCCTACGAATACAATGACTGGCAGTGGGGCGGCCCGGAATATTTCGGGGACACCACGGAAATCAATTTCAACACAATCTTTGGTCAGCGTTTCCTCGATTCAGATTGGGGTCTGGTCGCAGTGTTGGGGGCTTCGTTGGGTGCAGAAAACAATGGCGGTAACTTCGGGCGTGGTGGCAGTTACCGTGCAGGTCTCGCGTTGACTTATTACTGGGGCGACTGGAATTCCTTCAGCTTTGGCGCGATGGCCATTGGGCAGGAAGAAAGCGATATGTATGTGTTGCCTCTGCCGATTTTAAACTGGCAGATCACCGACCGGCTGAATCTGCGAACTTTCAATGGTTTTACGCTTAGCTATGATGTGATGGGCGACAACTCCACCAGCGTGGATTTGACCTCCGAGTATGAGAGCGACCTGTTCCGTCTCAAAACACGCCCCTCCAACCCATTGGTCACCGGTACTTTTACTTCAACCCCGACAGTGGAGAAGGAAGCAGTCGTCGTTGCGACGGGTATTACGCATCGCTTCACAGAAATGTTCTACATTCGCGGCTACGTTGAAGGCATCGTTTACCGTAAGTTCGAGTTCCGCGAAAACCACAGCACTTTCCGCACGATCAAGACCGACCCGACCATCGCACTCGGCTTCCAGGGCGGCATCAATTTCTAAATTTCGGATTTCGGAATGCGGATTTGGGAAAATGATAGATCTCAGCATGCGCAATCTTGGTTTCGCACACGTTGAAATCCGCAATCCGCACTCCACAATCCGAAATGACTAAGTCTGAGCGGGCGGCGTATATTGATGAGCGCTTGGCGGCGTTGTATCCCAAACCGCCGATTCCGCTGGACCACCATGACGCCTACACACTGTTGATTGCGGTGCTGCTCTCGGCGCAATGCACGGATAAGCGCGTTAACCTGACCACGCCGGCGCTGTTCGAGCTTGCGGACAATCCCGCGCAGATGACCACGCTGAGCGTGGACCAGATCAACGCAATCGTGCGTCCTTGCGGCCTGGCACCGCGCAAGGCCCAGGCGATTCACCGCTTATCCGAAATGCTTGTCGAGGAGCATGGAAGCGAAGTTCCGGCAGACATCGACGCCCTGGAGCGCTTGCCCGGCGTTGGCCACAAAACCGCGCAAGTCGTGATGGCCCAGGCCTTCGGCGTGCCGAGTTTTCCTGTTGATACGCACATTCACCGCTTGGCTCAACGTTGGGGGCTGACGACCGGTAAAAGTGTCGCCCAAACCGAAAAAGACCTGAAGCGCATTTTCCCTGAAAACCGCTGGAATGAACTGCATTTGCAGATCATCTACTATGGCCGGGAGCACTGCACAGCCCGTGGTTGTGATGGCACCGTTTGCGAAATCTGCCGCACCGTTTACCCCGACCGCAAACGCGCAAAGGTGACCCGCAAATAAATTTGCGGGAGATTAAAGTATAAAAATTAAAGGAAAAAGTTCGGTTTGGTGGATTGGATGGGTGGCGTGGCGCTGAATATCTTGTGATTGCCACTGAATGTCGGTTGGTCAAACTGCGGTTATGTCCAAGCCCAATGTGCTCATCCGTTATTGTCCGAAATGCAACTGGCTGATTCGCTCGGCATGGATGGCGCAGGAGCTCCTCTCGACCTTTTCCGAGGACCTGCAAGGCGTAACCTTGGAACCCTCCGACGAGGCCGGGAAATTTGAGATCCTTTACAACGAAGAACTCATTTGGGAGCGTAAGCGCGACGGCGGTTTCCCGGACGTGAAAGAGCTCAAGGGCCGTGTTCGCGACCGGCTTGATCCCGAACGTGACCTCGGCCACCTGGACCGGACTTCCTGATTGCAGCGAGGAGTCGTCGACCCGCAGCGATCACTTTTTCTTCGCAAAGCGTTTGAAGGCGTAGGCGAGGAGAATTAAAAACGCCACCGCAAAGACGATGCCGGGTGCCGTGCGGACTTGTTGAAGCAGCAATTGCACGCAGAGCGCCACCAGCAGAATTGCGCCGATGACGCTCAGAGCGACTTTGGTCCAATCGGTCATGCCGGGCGCGTTACGCCTCCTTTTTGATAAGCATGCACACGGCGTGCGCGGCGATGCCGGCGCAGCGTCCGAGGTCGCCGATCTTCTCGTTGGTCGTGGCTTTTAGGCCGACTTCGGTTGGCTCGATCCGCAGGCTGGCGGCGAGTGTTTCCTTCATCTTGGTTAGATGCGGCGCAATCTTGGGCTCCTCGGCGATGACGGCAATGTCCACGTTACCGACGGCATAACCGCGGTTGTGCGCTTCGTCGACGGCGCGGCGCAGGATGTCCTGCGAATCCATGTCTTTGCACGAAGGGTCGTCATTGGGGAAAAAATGGCCGATGTCCGGCAGGCCGAGCGCGCCCAGGACGGCGTCCGCGAGGGCATGAGTCAGGCAGTCGGCATCCGAATGCCCATCGAGGCCTTTGTCGTGCGGGATTTCGACGCCGCCGAGCACAAGTCGGCGATCGAGGCGAAAGCGGTGAATGTCGTAACCGAGACCGATACGGAAGGGAAGACTCATGCGGGGGAGCGTGAGGAATTTTCCGCCTGTTGCAAAAGGAATTCGAGATAAGGTAGATCAGCCGGCGTGGTCAGCTTGGGATTCGGATACGGATTTTCCACCAGGGTTACGCGGTGCCCGTCGCGGGAAATTGCGGCGGTGTCGTCCGTCACCGAT
>JBNNDZ010000184.1:0-3742 GCA_050285865.1 Puniceicoccales bacterium | reverse complement strand
AGAGTCAGTGCGGGTTCAAACGAGAGGCTGGCGCGATTCCCGGTGAGGCATCCCTCGGGATCGATCCACGCGGCAAAGGCAATCATTGCCGCATTGTCGCCAGTGTGCTTTTTCTCCGCCATAAGCAGCGGTACGCCTCGGTCGGCGGCCAGGGACGACATGGCATCGCGCAGCGCGCCGTTGTTCGCCACCCCACCGGAAAGGCCAATGCTGGCCGCCGGAAACTGGTCTAGCACGTGCCGGGTTTTGTTGACGAGTTGCCGAACCACCGCTGCCTGATAATCAGCGCACAGGTCGGGCAGGCAGTCGGCCAGCGTGGCGTCATCCATGGACTCTAATTGATAGCGGAGGCTGGTCTTGAGCCCGGAAAAGCTGAACCGCAGGTCGCTGCTGGAAGGAATGCCGGTGGGGAACTCAAACTTGCCGCCCTCGCCTTTCTGAGCTGTTTTTTCGATCTGCACTCCGCCGGGATACGGCATGCCGAGTAGTTTTGCGCCTTTGTCAATAGCCTCCCCTGCAGCGTCGTCGACCGTCTGCGCGAGAATTGTCAGCGCACGGCTTTCATCGATTTGAAAGAGCACCGTGTTGCCGCCCGAAACGAGTAAGCCAATGTGCGGGAGGAGCCCAGCAAAAGGTTCTGCGAAATGAGCAGGATCCTCAGCATGCGTCGCGATAAAGGGCGAAAATGCGTGCCCACGCAGGTGGTTCACGCCGACCAGCGGACAATCCCACGCCGACGCAAGCGCCTTGGCTGTCGCAATCCCCATCGCCAGGCAACCCGCCAATCCGGGCCCGGCGGTGACGGCGATTTGGTCCACCCCGCCCTCGCCGATGTTCTCCATCGCAAGGCGGATCATCGGCCCGAAACGCTCCAAATGCTCCCGACTGGCAAGGTCGGGCACGACACCACCATATTCGCGGTGGAGTGCGATCTGGGAATGCACCCACTCCCCGGCCATCCCGCTTTCGCTGTCGAAAAGCGCGATGGCGGACTCGTCACAGGAGCTCTCCAGGGCCAGGATTTTCATGATAGAAACGACGGGCGACGCTTGCGCTGCGGCGTTGCAATGGCAAACATCGATAACCGTGACCGACCATCAAACGATCCCCGAGGGCCTATGGGCAAGTTTTTCCGCAGCTGCGGATGCGAACAGTTGCCTGACTTATGCAGACTATTCCCGCATCGCACTGTACGATAAAACCTACGGCTATTATCGGCAGTCGCGCTTACGTGTAGGAAAAGAAAGCGGCTCGGACTTTTATACGTCGGTATCGGTCGGCGAGGCCTTTCCGCGCCTGTTGGCTGCTGCCGCCGCGAAATTGGTCGCCCCCGCCGAGCCAGGCGAACTGACCTTAGCAGAAATGGGCCCCGAGCCTGATCAGGCCATGTTTGCACGGGTGGAAACGCCCTTCACGGAAACCCGGGCGTTTCCGCTGGGCACGTCGCTAAAACTCGACTCTCCGACCGTGTTGGTCGCCAACGAAATCCTCGATGCCCAACCATTCCACCGGCTTGTATATCAATCGGGAATCTGGCGCGAAGTGGGCGTAAAAGTAATGGACGGCTCTCTCTCGGAGGTGCTTTTACCGGAACTCAGTGAGCCGGTGAAGACCCACCTTGGCAACGCGCTGCCTGCTTCCATTTCTGAGGGCTGGCGGTTGGATATCGCCCTGGACGCCGAAACGATGCTCGCGGACTGGCTCGCCCACCCCCTGGTGCAAGGCGTGATCCTGATCGATTACGGTAAGCATTGGAACGAGCTGATCGACGCCACCCCCCAGGGCACTGCACGCGCCTACCGCCTGCACCAACAGTCAAATGACCTGCTTGCGCATCCCGGCGATCAGGACCTGACAACCCATGTCTGCTGGGACCGCATCGAGGCCGTCCTCCACAACAGCGGCTTCACTCCGCAGCGCTTAGAGCGACAAGAATCGTTCTTCGTCAAACATGCCTGGGAGGCGGTCGAGGCCTTGTCCGCAGAGGCCGATTCGGGTCAAATGGACCTGCGGCGTCAATTGATGTCCCTACTGCATCCGGGCGGTTTCGGGGCCAAGTTTCAGGTCCTCACCGCCACGCGAACGGGAAGTTTAGCCTGAGTTGCTAAAACAGCGTTCAAGATGCGGTAAAATTAGGTAAAATCGGCCCTAAGTAACTAGTTCCGAATTGACCTTACGCCCTTTCCTATTACGATGAAAAGCCGTTATATAACCGCATGGGCGCACACACACAAAACCAGCTTAAGCTACACGAATCTACGTATTTCCAACGCGGCCTCACCCTACCTGAGGTCCTAATGGCAATGACGATTTTCACAATTCTTGCCGCTGGCATCATTTCAGCAGTATTCATGGTGCGCGCCGATGCTGAGAACAACCTATACGAGGCGACCGCTCAGAACGTCGGGTTGAGCTTTCTTGAACAAACCAAGAGCATCACCTTTGACGATCTGGAAACGCCGAAGCTCAACGGCGACGGCAGCCCATACATCACCTACCTGACAGGCTTTAAGAAGTATCTCGATGTTCCACTTGGAGAAGATGTTACCGTCGAAGTCCCGGTCATCTCGGACACCGAAGGTAAGGCCAAGAAGTCCATTGATGTCACCATTCGCGTGGAGGTCGACGAAGCAACCACTGTCACAGGCTATTGGATCGCCGTTGATTACAGCTGGGAGCATCCTACAACCAAGAAGGTTTACGCTGGCGAAGTCCGGTCATTCAAGAGCCGTGTCGCGAACTACTAATTTGCTCAAGAAACTATTCAAAATGAAGCGCATGCAATCCACTCGAGTCCGTAATACCAAAGGCTTCACGCTGGTGGAAATGCTAGTGGCGATGTTCGTCGTTACCCTGCTTTCGGCAGGGCTGTTCATATTTATGGTGGATGTTTCCAAAGGCATTTTCTGGGGAACGGAGAAGGCGGAAATTTCGGAAGATGTGCGCACCTTCACTATGCGTATTGCAGCCGAGGCCCGCTCCGCAAATTCCGCCTATATTTACACCAGTTTCAATAAGGAAGATCGCGACCAGGACTCCGATAAACAAAAAGCCGGTCAAAGCGGCGACTGCCTGGTCCTCGTCAACACCGAGTATTACCCGGATTCCGACAGCCCGACGCATTACACCCGCATCATTGTCTATTACCGCATTCCAGACGACGAAGGCGATGAGGCCGGGCCGGTGCATCGTTACGAATGGGAGGCCTCCGGACCTTCACAATATGTCAGCTCAGTTGGCCCAGGTGGAGCCGCCGTCCCGCTCGAAAGTGTACTTACCAGCAAAATCCCTAACATACCCAAGGATGATCCGGTCGTGATCGAGCTCTCACGTGGCGTCGCCGACGGTCGACTTTTCACTAATTACAAAGACACCACAATTGTCATCAACGGGGAAATCCTCCACGGCAACAAGGTTAAAGAGGTTACCAATACTTACAACCTTTCCATTTCACCACGGGGTTAACAGCATGAAAACGCATCAACGCAAAGGCAATTCGATCATACTCGTTTTGATCATCGCTACAGCACTTGGAGCTGTGGTTTTTTCCGCCCTGAAAATCGTGCGGCACGAGTCCAAACTGAACAAGCGCGCGAACCTTTATCATGAGGCTCGTCTGGCTTCGGAGAGCCTGCTGCAGGCGAGTTTCGCCGACCTCCAACGCCGATTCGACAGCAGCGTGGCCTTCCCTAAAAATGAGCTCGCGCCTGACCGCAACCCCTTGGTCGTGCCCGATGAATTT
>JBNNDZ010000183.1:0-2852 GCA_050285865.1 Puniceicoccales bacterium | reverse complement strand
GATCTTGACGACTTCTTCCGGGGGCTTGGCGGTGGAGGTGGCCTCGGCTTTTTCTTCGGCAATGACTTCCGCGAAGAAGTCACGTTGCTCGTCGGGTGGCGGGGCAGGGGCGGCGACGGGCGCGCCGAGAGCCTCGTGCATGTCCTGCATGGTGTAGGCCATGTCGGTCCAATCATCGGTCGCGTCCTTGGGGACTTTGGCTAGGACGAGGTCGTCAGTCAGCGCCGAGAAGATGGTCGACTTGTTTTTCTCGGCGACTTTTTGCGCGAGCTTCAGCAGGCGCTCTGCGGTCTTGGGACCGACCTTCGGCAGGAGTCCCGCAATGCGTTTAAACGCCGTTTCGTTGCCGGGGTTTGTCAGGAAGGACAACTGCGCGACGAAGTCCCGGATGTGCGCTTGCTCGAAGAAGCGCACGCCGCTGGTGATCGTGTAGCCGACGCCTGCGCGGGAAAGCTCCATCTGCAAATCCATCGCCTGAAAATGCGCACGATAGAGGATCGCAATGTCTTTCAGTTCGACGCCTTCCATTTGCAACGCTTCGACGCGCTTGAGGACGAATTGTGCCTGCTGGCGGGTGTCCATCGCGGGGATGACGTACGGGCGCTGATTGGAGCTCTTGGCCGCGCGTAGCTCCAACGGGTAGCCGTCGAGCGGCGGGTGGTGGAGCATCAGCGCGTTGGCGAAGGCGAGCACTTCCGGGCAGGATCGGTAATTGGTTTCGATCTTGTAGATTTTGCGGTCAGGATACTTTGCGCCGAACTCTTCCATGTTGCCAAACTCAGCCCCGCGCCAGGTGTAAATGCACTGCCAGTTGTCGCCGACGATCATCACATTTTTGTGCTTCTCGGCCATGCGGTTGATGATCGCCGCCTGCACGGTGTTGGTGTCCTGATACTCGTCGACGAGGATGTATTTGAAACGCGATTGCAGCACCTCGCGGACTTCGGCGTTGGTGTCGAGGAGTTTGAGCCACATTTCGAGAAGGTCGTCGTAATCGCAGACCTGCTGCGCGCGCTTGCGCTTCTCGTATTCGGTGGCGAACGCGCGGACCTGCTCGGGCAGTTGTTCGCGCCAGGGGTAGCGCTCCGCCGCGACGTCTTCCACCGGGCGGCCGGTGTTGCGGGCGTAGCTGATTATGTCCAGCACGACCTTGGGCTTGGGGTTTTCCTTGTCCTTTTTGAACTTGGCGTCGACGGAGGTCAGGACATCGCCAAAGAGGCTTTCGGCGTCGCCCTGGTCGAGAATGGTGTAGTTCTTTTCCAGGCCGATGCTATCACCGTGCATGCGCAGGATGCGGCTGCCGATGGAGTGAAACGTGCCACCCCAGAACTTGTTACCCGGGACGCCGGTCAGCTCCTCCACGCGCTCCAGCATTTCGCGGGCGGCTTTGTTGGTAAAGGTGAGCAAAAGGATTTCGCGTGGCCAGACGCCTTGTTCCAACAGATAGGCGACACGGTAGGTCAGCGTGCGCGTCTTGCCCGAGCCGGCACCGGCGAGGACCAGCGATGCGCCATCGGGCGCGGTCACAGCCGCGAGTTGTTCGGGGTTGAGTTCCGCTTCGTAGTTGATCGGCGAAAACGCTTTCGCCGCGCCTCCGCTTTTTCCTGAGAAATCCATGAATCCCAGCCTGCGGTTGAGAGATTAAAGTTTAAAGATTAAAGGTGAAAGAATGGCGGTGTGGTAAGGCGGTTTTAGCTATGGATTTGATTGCCGTCCATGATCTGTATCGCTAGCGTGACTGCTTTCTATGAACCAGCCGTCGGCCATGCATGACTCGGAAAAAATTGAGTCGATTCTTCACCGCGTTTCTTTTCTCGGCGCGCTGGGGCCAGAGCAGCGTCGCGATGTCTATGGTTACATGGATGAGATGTCCGTTGAGAAGGGGGATTGGATTGAGACAAAGGGGAAGCCGGCGACGAATATTTACATTATTCAGTCTGGCGTGGTCCATCTGATGATCCATCGCGGCGAGCAAATGTTTTACAAACGGGACTTCCGGGCGGGTGATTCCTTTGGCGAAGCCGCAATGTTGTCATTGGTTAACAACACGGCGACCTTCATTGCGGCGGAACCTTGTGAGCTGCTGGTGATTTCCAACAAGGGGCTGCGTTCGCTTCACAAGCAAAAGCCGGAGGTCTTTTCGTTGGTTATTCTGAATATCGCCCGCGATCTTGCCCGTAAGCTGCAATACACTGACGAGATGTTGCCCAAGGAATCGTGAATGATTTTCACTCCCGCAGTGGCGCAGAGGCGCAGAGCGTTATTCGGGCAAGTTGTTAACGCAGCGAGTGATGCCGTTTTTGAGAAGGGAATCGTTGAAATTTATCAGATAGCCGAGGTGCATTCCAGTTAGCTTCAAGTATGTTTGAACCTGCTTCTTATGAACGGGTTGGACACTCTCCACCGATTTCAATTCGATTAGAACTTTATCTTCGACTATTATGTCTGCACGAAAACCTTCATCGAAGGTAATTCCCTTGTAGCGAATAGGTATCGCAACTTGTCGACGAACGTTCAGTCCCGCAGAATTCAATTCCCTCGCCAAGAGAACTTCATAAACGGACTCAAGTAGGCCGGGACCGAGTTCACGATGTATCTCGATCGCATGCTGAATGATGATCGTCCCAATCTCGTTCTCGGATTGCGCCTGCGTCTCTGCGCCTCTGCGGGAGATATCAACGCCTGGCATCAGTGTTCCAGAATCTCGACTTCGTAGCCGTCGGGATCTGTGATGAACGCCATCTTGCTGCCGCCGGTGGTGAACTTTTCCTTCCAGTTTTCCGGCCAGACTTCGACGCCGTTTTCCGCGAGCATTGCACAGTGGGCAACGATGTCATCCACGCGAATGCAGG
>JBNNDZ010000182.1:0-2554 GCA_050285865.1 Puniceicoccales bacterium | reverse complement strand
GATGGCTGCGACTTTCTCCATGATCTCGTCGCGGGCAGCATCAGTCGCCGAAGCGTCCGTTTGGCCGCGTCCGTAGGTTGAGCCGACCCAGACGGTGCCGTTGTTTCTCGGGATGATCCACTTGCCACGGTTGATAGGATGTTCTGGAAATTCACGGTCTGCGCCAAGTGTGAGGATCTCGCCTTTGTTGGGCTGGAAATTGAATTCCCGGAACCACGGATTCTCAAGGACTCGCCAGCCTTCGGCAAAGATGATTTGCTCGGCTTCAAATTCCCGCCAGCTCACTTTCTCAGTAGTGATGCTCACGTCTGCATGGTCGAACTCTGTATCGCAAAGTATGCCCTCGACGCGGAAGTAATCGCGAAGCGATTCCAACAGCGGGCGAATTTCCACGTAGCCGCTTTGATTGATGAACAAACCGCCGTGCCCGTCACTGATTTCGCGACTGGCGGAGGGGGCGTGATTGTGGCCAAGGTAAGGCGCAAAACGATCGTCCTCCCGGCGTTTGGCCAGGAATTCGTTCTCTTGCTCATTATTAATCAGGCGCAGGATAGACGTTTCATGAAAAAACGTCCGGCCGAATTTTTTCGCCATCGTGTCAAAGAAAGCCTGAGACCTCGGCAGACATTCTTCCGCGCGCCAGGCGAGGTTGAGGCGCTGCCCCTGCACGGGATTCACCATGCCGGCGGCAACTATCGAGGCGCTGGTCCGGTGACCATTGTCCACAATCAGCACCTGATGTCTGCGTTGGTGCAGTTCCCACGCAAGTATGCTCCCGGCCAATCCCTGGCCGATGATGATTGCTTTCAGCATAGTCTTTTTTTTGTCCTAAGTCCTTGGTCCTTAGTTCCTTAGTCGTGACGTTGATTGAACAAGTCACACGACTAAGGACTACGGACTATGGACACAGGGACACTTTACGGTTGAGCAAAGCTCAACCGTAAAGATACGGATCGGTGCCGATGGTGCCGACGAGTTGCTTCGTGCGGCCTTCGGCGCGGAAAACGCCCAGTGTTTCGCGGGCATGCTCGAGGCGTGCGTTCAGGTCGGCACGGCGTTCGTCATCGAGTGCCTTTTCGATCTCAGCGGACAGGTACGTTTCGTGGCGCTCCCAGAGCTTGATTTCGACCTGTTGGCGGCAATCGAGGCGGGCTTTATACCAGTCACTGTCGATCATTGCCTTGCGGTCAAAGAGCTTGCGAATTTCCGGGTCGCTGATCGACTTACCTTCGAACTCACCATCACGCATGATGTGGAGCAGGGCTTTGAGTGGCGGGCAAGCGCCCTCGATCGAGCCGTCCTCGAAGTAGAGCTTTGCCACGCGTTCGTGGGTCGCGAGGATGTTTTCCATGCCGTCGGCATAGACGTCCATACCTTGCAATTCCGGCTTAAGCATTTCCTCGGTGAGCACGGCACCGGGGTTCCCGAAGACGCGGCCGAAGTAATTGCGGACGAATTTCTCCGTGATGCGATAGCCGAGGTAGCTCGACTTGACGGTCTTTCCGTTGACTTCGACGTCCGGCACGGCTTCGAGCATGCCTTCGGCAATCATAGCTTCCGGATCGCGTTCGCGCGGCTTCATGCGGCTCCACACTTCCGGTACGAGCAGCGAAATGTCGTGGTCGACGCGGTTGTTCGGGCCAACGTAGCCTGCCGCCGTAATGAACGGCTCGTAACCGGTGAGAATGAACGACACCAGTGCGTTGTTGAGGTCGACGATGGGCGGTAGGCAGTTGAACGGTCCCTTGGTCAGCGCACCTTCCGAACCGGCACCCGTGGTTGATGGGCTTTTACCAGTCATCGAGGAAATGACTTCCATGAAGAACTCTGGCAGCGGCAGGTAGTGAATCGGGTTGAACACCGCCAGTGAGCGGATGCCGTCCTGCGGAGGATTGTTGCGGCGACCGGGGAGCACGGCGTTGACCGGCAGCGGGGTGGGCAGGCCATCCTCGATGCGGCGGAACAGGCGCACGCCAATGGTGTGCAGGTAGAAGTGACGCGGGTCCACAAGGTCGTCGCGGTCCTGCAGGTAGCGTGGGTTTTTCGTGGGCACGCCATCAACCAGGCGTGGGTTGGCGTTCACCACCATGTAGCTGCCGGCGTCGTCGGCCAGGAAGCCCTTGATCGCGTCTTGCATCGGTGCGGTGAATTGCTCGAAGCGTATTGCGTCCTCGCTCATGTCGGTGACGAATTCACGGCTGAGCGCCTCGTAGTTGGAGAAGAAGTTGCCCGCTTTGGACATGTCTTTCTCCGTGCGCTTGTCGTAGCCGCGGACAATCGCGTCGTCCGGACGTTGGAAGAGGCGGAACTCGCAATTTTCAATGAACTTGACCGACGGGTTGCTGTACTTGTCGTTCAGGTTCTTGATGCTGTCCTTGGGCATGACCACTGCGGCCGAAATGTCGTCCTCAGTCTGGAGCTTGGCGGCCGGATGGAAATCCTTACGCAGACCAAATATCCGCCACGAGCCATCGGCGTTGTAGCCGACGCGCGGGTACTGCGTGATCAGGCGCATCTCCTTGTATTTGAGCCAGTTGCCCGAGGAGCCGTTGAC
>JBNNDZ010000181.1:0-3455 GCA_050285865.1 Puniceicoccales bacterium | reverse complement strand
GCCTCGCCCTCGAGCAGGCTTCCCGAGAAGGCGTGGCCGCTGCTGCCACCGAGCACCGCGAAAGCGAGCAACGCCGCGAGATCGAAGAACGCGACAATGAGCGCCGCCGCGCCCTCGAAGCACGCGACATGGACGAAGCATGGGACATCATCAAGCAGCGCGAAGAAGAACTCGACCGCCGCGATGCCGAGCTACGCACCCGCGAGGCCTACATCGAAGAGAGCGAAAACAAACTTTCCGAAATCGCCCAAAGCCATTACGAGACGGAGAACGAAATCGCCCACCGCGAAGAGCAGCTACGCAAATGGCAAGCCCGCCTGGAGGCCAAGGAATCGCTCATCAGCGCCAAAGGCTAGCGACTGCTTATCTCGCTTGGTACGTAAAGCTGGCATTTGAACGAGCTGAAATATTGCTGCTGCCCAGTGCCACCTGAATAGTCCCAACGTCTCGGATGAGGCAGGCCGTTAGCCCGCAAAATTCCCTTGGCGATAGAGGCCCCAGGCCTGCAGCCTGGGCTGGCATGATGCGGACCCTTGGCCCGCTCAATTGAATCCGGTGTGTTCACCGCCTAGGCAAAACCTCGCCACGCCACACTAACCTTCGCAGCGTACCAACCTTCACGCCTCACCAGCCTTCGCGCCTCCGCGTGAAACTCAACTGCACGCAACATCACGCAACACCCGTCACGCCACGTCACGCTACACCGCGCCACTAAACGCTTAGCGCCTACCCTGCGTTACGCGCAGGGATCTCGGATTCAGCCCGGGCTTCGCGGCGGGCTTCGGACATCTGCTTGCGACGCGCTAGCTCACGCATATCGACGGCAATATCATCCTTCTCGAAAATTTCCTGCCCGAGGATGTGCTCCATGATATCTTCCATCGTGACCACTCCCGTGACCGAGCCAAACTCGTCCACTACAACTGCCAGTTGCTGGTGGTTTTTTAAGAACTGCTGAAGCGCGTGCGCCGCATTGGCGGTGTCCGGAATGAAAATCACTTCCTGCATCAGACGGCGAACCGTCACCGTGTCGCGGTCGTCGGCCTTCGCCTTAAGCAAGTCTCGGCGCCGAACAATGCCGACGATTTGGTCGATATTTTCTTCGTAAACCGGCAAACGTGCAAAGGGGATGTTGGGCAGGCGCGTGAAAACCTCTCCCACCGTCTCGCTGCATTCCATGGCGGACACCACAGTTCGAGGCGTCATGATCTCAGCCACGCGAACCTCATCCAAGCTCAACGCATTGGAAATGATCGCGCTTTCGTCCTCGGTCAGCGTGCCGTCCTTCGCGCTCTTTTCGGCCAGGAGGATGATTTCTTCTTCCCCGGATTCCTCAGTGCTGCGTTTACCCGCAACGAATAATACGATGCGTTTGCAAATGAATGAAATCGGCAACATGAGCATCCGCACACCATGCAGCGGGAGCACCATGTAAGGCTGCAGCGAGGGACGATAGAGCACGCCGAGGTTTTTCGGGATGACCTCTGAAATAATCAAGATGCCAACTGTCATCGAGCCGGGCACGACGTATTTCGCCATGTAAGGCTCGTCGATGAAGACCTTCACTGCCAGCACACCGGTGATGGTGGCACCAAGGGTGTTGGCGACGGTGTTCAAGCTCAGGATCGCGGACGAAGTTTCCTCGATATCCAGCTTGAAGCGCTCCAAGAGCTCACCCCGCTTGGGATTGGACTGCTTGAGTGATTCAATCTCGGCCGTGGTTGTGCTGAGAATCATGGCCTCCAGCAGTGAGCAGAAGGCAGAAACGGCCAGCGTGAAACAGACTGCAATGACAAACGCGATCATCGCAGGGAGGCGGGCCCGAGGCCCGTGGTACTAGGGTAAGGATCTGTTTCGTCGGATTCCATATAAATACAATCGATCATGGGA
This sequence comes from Puniceicoccales bacterium, assembly GCA_050285865.1. GTDB lineage: Bacteria > Verrucomicrobiota > Verrucomicrobiia > Opitutales > Cerasicoccaceae > Cerasicoccus. The sequence continues at coordinate 1,565 of JBNNDZ010000181.1, read as the reverse complement.
CACCCAAATCGCCTCAATGGCAAGCTAAACTAAAAAATACAAATCCGCCCAATATACATGCGAAAACACCCCGTGCAGGTGATATTGAACGGACAAATCCAAGGACATATCTTGACGCCTTTTATACCTTGACCGGGTGAAAAAATCGGCGTTTGATCTCATTCCCTGTTAATCGTTTACGTTATGCATACTCCTAAAATCCTCGTTGCTGGCCTCGCTGTGGCGGCCTCTTTGACGTTTAGCGGATGTGAACTTTTCGACCAAGGCTTCAAACAAGAAGTCACCGTCTATTCGTTCCCGACTGGCGCCAAGTTAACTGTTGATGGCCAAGAAGCCGGAACCACCCCGGCAACCCTTGAGCTCGGCCGACTCCTGGCCCACCAAGTGGTCATCGAAAAGCCCGGCTACAAACCTTATAAAGAAGTCATCACGCCGGTTCGCAACGAAGCTGGCGAGAGCGTCGTGCGCTTCGGTCTGGCCGAAGACACCGGTCTTTACTACGACTTGTCACCGAGCCCGGTGAAGGCTCAAATGGTCACGGAAGTCCTTCCCACCACGCGCGGTCCCGACGCCTACAACGAAATGGCGAGCCTCATCACCGAAGTTGACCAACGCCGTGAAGCTGGCCAAATCGGCCCGGTTGAGCACAAATACATCGTCGATCAGATCGTCACGTTCTACTCGAACTAACGACCTTCGACGCGTTCAACGCAATTTCATCCACGCGCCGACGCCGGCCAATACGGCGGCGGCGTGGATGGCTCCTCGCTCGCCCAGTGACAATGCGTTACTGGGCGTTTCCAGCGTATAGGCGGCGTGTGTCCCCATTTCGACAAGCATGAGCGCTTCCGCCCAGCCCTCATGCTCACGCCCCCCCAGGGAAGTCTCGTCAAAAAAGTGGACCCCACCCTCAAAGGCGAAGCCATCTATCTCGCTCGCCTGCTCCACCGCTGCGATTGCACTAACGGCCGTTATCATTGGCGCGGATAGACGTTCCCACCCCGGAGCCAGATGCTCGTAGAGATAAAACCCGCGCGTGTCGTAGTCCTCGTGCAGGCAAAAGGCCAAATCGAAGCGCCCAACAGTCCCTTCCAGCCAATCACAATGCATCCGGGTGGTCGCGAGTTTACGCGCCCGGTAGTCCCGGTTGGGGTCCACCCCGCCTTCGCCCAGACGATCATTGCGGCGAAGGTTATCCGGGCAAAGCATCGGCAGCAGGCACCAAGAAATGTCCTGCGACAAGGCATCACCCCGCAGCATGTTCAAAATCGCCACCGGACCCGCTGGCTCGTCCCCATGAATTCCAGCCGATAGGTGAATCCGTGGCGCGCCTGCAGTCAGCGACTCCCGGGTGAGTGCGAGCACTGGCAATCCACGGTCCTCGCCGAGTGTTTCCACCGTAAAGCCCATCGCCTTGGCCTCGCGTACAAACGACCGGCCAAGCAACTCCACATCAATGACTTCTCCTTCGTAGGACATTAACGGTCAAACTGTACGCCCTGCCCGAAAATGTCCAACTCCCGCCGCAATTCCCAGCTGCGCTCATTTATTCAGAGCACTTTTCC
>JBNNDZ010000180.1:0-8772 GCA_050285865.1 Puniceicoccales bacterium | reverse complement strand
ATTCAGCAAACCCCGTGCTGCACGTATAAGCGAATCATTTTCCATGACGCGCGGCCCCCCGCTGCCGATTGCGCACGATGCGCGGAATAACTACGAAGGGAGACTCTTTGCCCGGCAGAGCACTTTGCGTCGCAGAGTCTGAAGCCTGCTGAACTTCGCGCTTTTTTGGCTCGATAGTTCGCGGCTGCTCGATGGGTTGCGGGCGCTTGCGAGGGCGGCTCCTCGATCCAATGGGCGGTTCGCCCTCACGCTCGATGCGGGCGAGTTCGCGGCAAACGGCACGGTTGAGCTTGCTTTTAGTGGACATTGGCAACCGCCTCCCTGCGGTCAAGCCAGGGCGAACCCTCACCATCAACTGCGGCGGCAATTGCCAGGTCAACCTGAGGCCTGCGCGGTGGTAGGCTGTCTAGTTGGCTCGCTGGCTTAAGGCCTGCCAGGCGGCAGACATAAAGAAAACGGGTTCTACGGCTCCAGGCGCTCACTTGGCACCCCCGGTCGAATATTCCATCAACGCGTCATAGGCTTCCGGCACAGGAATTCTCACGCAACGACGTCCCAATTTGACGGCGGGTATCACTCCCCCGGCTATCAATTCATCTACATACCTCAAGGATACTGTGGTCGCATCGGCAAAATTTTGTTTTGTGATGAACCGCTGGTTTCCAATTTTATGTAACCCAACTTGCTTGTTTATGCGTGCTATCATGCCAGTATATAGGCAGATAGACGTAGTTGCGCCAAGACTCGCAAACCAAGGCTTACGCTTTTATATGCAAAATTTTTGAAATTGCCCCTCTAGCTCGTAGTAAATTTCGCGGGCTTCCTGTTGATACGTGGACGCGGCACCACGCTGTCCTGTTATTGAATACAGCGTATCAACACTAGGTATTCGACCAGTCCCCATAAAGTAGCTTTGTGCACTTCGAAGTAGCTCAATCCGAGCCTTGTTTGCCTTGACCGGTTCACCGGCCTTAACTCTGCGATACAATCTACGTAGAGCGGCCTTCTCCGGTATTTGCGGGCTTCCAGAATCATCCCTAAAGGGCGACGTGACCGGCCAGTCATTAATCAAATCTCGCAGACACTGATAATGCTTTATTAGTTCACGGCTAGGATAGTCTCCATACCCGCCCTCCTGCTCGGCCTCCCAATGGGCAGCAAACATTTCGTGACGTTCTTCAATACAAAGCCACAATGCCAAATACGAAAGAACATCGGCCTCATTCAGTGATTTATCCTGCTGGCTCATGCTACCACCTCCCTAATTTGCGGTTCGCTCGCGTTAGGGCGTATGCTCCAGAAGGCAATTGCGTCTCGCTTCGTCACAAGCGCCCTGTAATGCCTCAAAACCATTTCCGGAGTAGAGTGTCCCATTGCCTCCTGTAAGCCCTTCATGTCGGCGTGAGCGCCTAAATGATACGAGGCGAACGAATGACGTAATGCGTCTTGTGTATCGCTGATACCGGCGGCGTAGCGAATAGCCTTGATTTTATTTCCCCAGCGCGGCGGGGTAATTGGACCTTTGCGAAGTTCGGGCGGTGTGAGATCAAGCCATGCTCGCAAGTTATCTGTCATGGGAACAATTCGGCTCGATCGAGTTTTCGATGCTGCATTGTCTATGCGGACGCTCCCATGGTCAAAGTGGATATCACTCCAGTATAGGCGTGTAACCTCCTTTGGGCGAATACCGGCAAAGATCATTAGCGCGGCGGCGGGTAAACAGTCTCGGCAATCCAATTGATAGGAAACCGGCATTTTTTTATCTACCGAGAAATCTGTCTGCGCGGCGGCGAGTGCTTTTTCGACCTGCTCAATGCTCAAAATACTTACGGCCTTTGCGCTTTTCTTCCTTTGGTCGATTCGATCGAACGGGTGCTTCTCGCAATACCCTCGCTTGACTGCCAGCGTCCAGGCTGGGCGCAAAGACCGAAAGCAATTATTAAACGCGGTCGGCGTCTTGAATGCCTTGCCGATAGCCTTTTCGATGGCCAACGGTTCAATCTCGCAAACAAGTTGCTTCCCAATTTGTGGAATCACCTTCACGCTGTATCGCTCAAGGTCTTTTTTGTAGCTGTCCGAAATACCTTCTTTGGTCTCAAGATATTCTGCCCATAACGCACCTACCGTGACGGAGTTTTCGGCGGCCTTGCGACGCTCGATGTAATCAAGGGCAATAGACGCCAAGGTTACGTCGCAACCATTGAGGATATCCATTGCCCGCGCAGCGTCCGCCACTACCTCGCCAGGCAGTTTTACCGCCTCGCTACCAAAACGGCGGTTCATGGCTAAAATTCGTTCGCGCTCCAGTTCTGCCAGCTTTTTGCGCCTAAATTCCGGGCGCTGTCGTTTGCCTGTTGCGCTTAGGCCTGCGGGCACGGTGAACCAATAACGGGTCTCACCCGATTTGGTTATTTTGGTCCGAATTTCTAGGCTAGCTTTCCTTGGCACAAACACAATCAAGTGCCCGTATTGCCCAAAAAACAAGCATTTTCTTGCATCTATGCGCATTTACATGCCTCTGCAACCCGCATAAACACTAGGTGTCACCTTTACGGACATGGAACTTAAAATCCCTTGCCCGCAAGGGCGTGCGGGTTCGAGTCCCGCCCCGGGCACCACTCTTGTTTTTTGCGAATGAGCGTTTCCATGCAGACCATCGCCACGCGAGTTGACGTCTCAAAAAACGCCGTTTCGCTGGCTCTTAAAAATGACCGCTCAATCTCGCAGTCGATGCGGGAGCGCATCTGGAAAGCAGCCGATGAGCTGGGGTATCGCCGAAATCAGGTCTTTGGCGAAGTCATGTCGCAAATGCGCAAACGAGGCGCAGGTGCCTATACGGGCAGAAGGGGTAGCGCTACGCTACTCCGCCCAACGCCGACCGCGGCGAAATTCGGACGGCGAGAGGCCCATTTGACGCCGGAATGCACGGGAAAACGCCGCCGGACTGTCGTAGCCGCATTCCAGCGCAATCTCCGTCATGTTGAATGGCGAATCCTGCAAAAGCTGGCAGGCCCGCGTCGTACGTAGCTGTGACAAAAATTCGCCTGGCGTCAGCCGCAGGTGTTCACGGAACCAACGCGACAAGGTGGAAATCGACATGCGCGCGTGAGCCGCTATCGCCGTCACGTCGACGTTATCCGCCAAGCCATCACGGGCGAAGCGCACGATGTCGCTGAAGGCCTGAAAATGCGCAGGCAGCGCGTCCATGCCGTGGTTAAGCGGACGTGAAATGCCGGTTGCACCAACCACCTCACCCGCCGCGTTGAATAGCGGCAACTTGGTCGTGGAGCGCCATTCCACATCACCGAATCGGGAGGTGAGCAGCTCGGCCTTACGGCGGAGCGGTTGGCCCGTCGCAAGCACCTGCCTGTCATCAGCCATGAAGACCCGGGCCAACTCCGGAAAATAGAGTTCGGAGTCGGTTTTTCCCAGAATTTCCCCAGCGGGCACGTTGACACGCTCGGCAAAGGTGGCATTGAGCGCCACAATGCGCAGCTCGCGATCTTTCACCCAGAACAGGACCACGCTCAGGTCGTCAAATAGCTCGATCAGGCTTCTCGCAGCCTCACCGGACAATGAATCGAGAAAAAGTGGATCCACCTGCATGATGACGAATTCTGCAAAGAAATTGGGCGGGAACGCAATGCAGACTGTTCATTCGATTTGTTAAACTGTAGGCATTATTTAACCCACAACCCCGCCTTCCCCATGAGCTCACATTTCAATTGCGACAAGATTCAGTTCGAGGGTCCCAAGTCTAAGAACCCCCTCGCCTTCAAGCACTACAACGCCGACGAACTCGTTGACGGCAAACCGATGAAGGAACACCTGCGTTTCGCCGCGCCCTACTGGCACGTCATGCGCAACGTGTTGTCCGATCCATTCGGTGGCGGCACGGCGCTGATGCCCTGGGACGACGGTTCGAACTCCGTCGACAATGCCCTGCGCCGCGTGGATGTTTTCTTTGAGTTTCTCGACCTGCTCGGCATGGAATATTACTGCTGGCACGACCGCGACATTGCGCCAGAGCTGGACAATCTTGCCGCCTCCAATGACGCGCTCGACGCCGTGGTGGCACGCCTCAAGGAGAAGCAGTCTGAAACCGGCGTAAAGCTTCTTTGGGGTACTGCCTGCCTCTTTTCGCATCCCCGCTACGCTCATGGCGGTGCCACTTCGCCAGACCTCAACGTTTTTGCCTACGCCGCTGCTCAGGTGAAAAAAGCGCTGGAATGCACGAAAGAACTCGATGGCCTTGGCTACACGTTCTGGGGCGGCCGTGAAGGCTACGGTACACTGCTCAACACCGACATGAAGCGGGAGCTCGACCACCTGGCCGCGTTCCTGCACATGGCGGTCGACCACGCGAAAAAAATCGGCTTCGACGGCCCATTCTACATTGAGCCCAAGCCGCGTGAGCCCTCCACGCACCAATACGATTCCGACGCCGCCGCTTGCCTGAATTTCCTTCGCGAATACGGTTTGATGGACAAGTTCCGCCTCAACATCGAGACGAACCACGCCACCCTCGCCGGGCACACGATGGAGCACGAGCTCACCGTCGCCGCCAACGCCGGCATGCTCGGCAGCATCGACGCCAACCGCGGCGACACGCTCATCGGCTGGGACACCGACCAGTTCCCGACCGACATCTACGGCACAACCCAAGTCATGCTCGTCGTCCTCGGTATGGGCGGCTTCAAGACCGGTGGCCTGAACTTCGACGCCAAGCGGCGTCGCGAATCCCACGAGCCGCTGGACCTCATCCATGCGCACATCGGCGGGATGGACACCTTTGCCCGCGGCTTGAAAATCGCCTCCGCCATCCGCGCCGACGGCCGACTCGCCGACTTCGTGCAGAAGCGCTACAGCAGCTTCGACAGCGATCTGGGCAAGAAAATCGAATCCGGTCAGTGCTCCTTTGACGAGCTTCAGGCCTTTGCCCTCGGCAACGGCGAACCCAAGCTCGCCAGCGGTCGCCAGGAGATGCTGGAAAACCTCGTCAACGAGTTCATCTAGGAACGACACTGCCGGGCTTTCACCCGCGCCAACCCCATCCCGCTTATGCCCCTCAGTCTCGGCCTAGATGCGTCCACGCAAAGCCTCTCCGCGCTCGTCATAGACACGGACAGCGGCGTCGTGGTCGCGGATGTCTCGATCAACTTTGGCGAACGCCTGCCGCAGTATGGCGCACCGCAAGGGTTCATCCCCAGCGGTGCCGAGGGAGAGGTCCACGCCGATCCACGCATGTGGCTCGACGCGCTGGAGCTGTGCCTCACTGAGTTGCAATCACAGTGCGATCTTTCGCAGATCCGCGCGATTGCCGGAGCGGGCCAGCAGCACGGATCGGTCTACCTGAAGCGTTCGTGGTTCGACACCATTGACCAACTCACACCTGAGCGCTCGCTCGCGGAACAAGTTGCGCCCTGCCTGTCGCGCGCCACGAGTCCCATCTGGATGGACACTTCCACCGGCGTGCAATGCCGGGAAATCGCTGACGCTCTTGGCGGCCCGCAGGCGGTTTGTGACAAGTCCGGCTCGATTCCGATAGAGCGCTTTACCGGGCCGCAAATCCGCCGCTTCTATCAAGAGGCCCCCGAGGCCTACGCGGAGACGGCGCGAATTCACCTCGTCAGTTCGTTCCTTTGCTCGATCCTATGCGGAGCCGACGCTCCCACCGACACCGGTGACGGCGCGGGCATGAACCTGCTCAATATCCATGCGTGGCAGTGGGACGACGAACTCCTTGCAGCGACCGCACCGGAACTGCGCGATCGCCTGCCCGCGGTCGTACCCGGGCAAACGGAAGTTGGCAAAGTGAGCGCATACTTTGTCCGCAAGTTCGGCTTTGCTCCAGAGACACCGATCACGGTTTTCACGGGCGATAACCCGAGCAGCCTCGTTGGCATGGGTGCCAGCAGTCCGGGCAAGGTGGTGATTTCACTGGGCACTTCGGACACGTTTTTCGCCGCGATGCCGGGGATTGTGGCCGACCCCGACGGATTCGGGCACGTCTTTGGCAACCCGCAAGGCGGTTCAATGTCACTCCAGTGCTTCGTCAACGGATCACTCGCCCGTGAGGCGGTGAAACACAAATTTGGCTACGACTGGGAACAATTTTCCCACGCCCTCGAATCGACGCCCCCCGGTAACCATGGAAACCTATTGGTGCCGTTTTTCCGTCCCGAAATCAGCCCACGGGTGGACCTCGACTCACCTCTTATTTTCGGCGTGGATGACTTCAGCTCTTGGCAAAACGCCGACGCCGCAATCCGCGGATGCGTGGAGGGACAGTTCTTCAACATGAAGCTTCGCAGTGACTGGATGCAACTTCACCCGAAAGTCATTTACCTGACTGGCGGTGCCTCGAAAAATACCGCCATAGCGCAGGTCATTGCCGACATTTTCCAAGCCAAAGCACAACGTTTGGCAGTGAGTTCGTCAGTCGCCCTGGGTTCTGCGATGCGCGCAGCGGTGAACTCCTTGAGAGCGGATTTGGCATCTTTGGAACTGGCTTTCTGCGCACCGGATGAATCCGTTGCGGCGGAGCCGTCCGTTGCCCCCGATCACTACGCGGAAAGCCTTCGCCGCTTCGACGAGCTGCTTAAACGGTAACTGATTACACCACTTTTGCCTGCTCCCGCCTATATGTGCGGTATAGCCGCCGAATAAAGCGTTCAACAGAGTCTCTCCCATCAAAATCGAACCGGTTACATGCCCCCGGAGTGCTGCCAATGGCAACATGGTATAAGACGCAATTCAGGCATTCGGGATATTTAATAGAAAGCAGGTAGCTGAAACGTAGCATTTCATTATATGCTGCCAGTTCGGGATCATCATATAAGTAAACCAACATTCCCTGCAATTCAGCAACACGCTGCTGAAAGCCCTCGTTCAATTTCGAAAAAACTAGAGGTTGGTCCGGCAATTCCCTAAGTAATTGAGCCTAATATTTACATGGTTTAAGCGTTCGCAAGAAGAAATCGGGCAGAATCCCCCAATAACATTTGGCTTTTCCCGAACGGCGAACAGTTGCTTTTTCGATATTCTTGCCAATGTTACCGACACAACGACCTCCACAAGGGAGTCAAAGCCAGTAGCATAGACCATTTCTCACGGGTCGGAAATGCCCTAAAACCGGCCTTGACTTGGCACATGAAACCAGCAGACTCCCCGCCTTTTGAATTGTAGCGCCCATCCGGCGTCAGCGCCGTTCGGCCATGGAATTAAAAGACACCCTCAATCTTCCGCAAACACCGTTTCCCATGCGGGGAAACCTCGTAAAACGAGAACCAAGCCGCCTCGAGCATTGGCAGAAACTGGGACTCTACGAGAAGATTCAATCCCGGAATGAATCGGGCGAGCCTTTCATCCTGCATGACGGCCCACCGTTCACCAATGGTGACGTGCACATCGGCACGGCTCTGAACAAGATTCTTAAGGACTCGATTCTGCGCTATAAGTCCATGCGCGGTTACCGCACGCCCTACGTCCCTGGTTGGGACTGTCATGGCCTGCCCATCGAGCACAAGGTCAGCCGCGAACTGCGTGAAAAAAAGCAGGACCTCGCCCCGGCGGAGCTGCGCCAGGCATGTGCGGACTTCTCCGCCAGCTTCATCGAGAAGCAGCGCGGCCAGTTCAAGCGCCTCGGCGTCCTCGCCGACTGGGCAGAGGAATACAAGACGATGAAGCCGACCTACGAGGCGGACATCCTGCGCACTTTTGCAGCCTTCGTCGAACAAGGCCTCGTTTACCGCAGCAAAAAGCCCGTTTACTGGTCCATCCCTTGCGAAACTGCACTCGCCGAGGCGGAGATCGAATATCAGGACCACGTGAGCCCGTCGATCTGGGTAAAGTTCGAGATCAACGCGCACCAATTCCTCCACATCGACGGCCCGTTGAGCATCGTCATCTGGACGACCACCCCGTGGACCCTCCCTGCTAACCTCGCGATCGCCGTCCACCCGGACCTCGAATACGTCGAAGTAAAGCACAACGGCGAAACATTCCTCGTCGTCCATCAGTTGGCGGAGAATTTCATCGAGAACTGCGGCCTCGAAGGCGCAACGCTCGGTAACAAGCACCTCGGCAAGGACCTCGCCACACTCCAGGCTGAGCACCCCTTCATCGACCGCAAGAGCCCAGTCGTGCTGGCAGACTACGTCACCACAGAATCTGGCACGGGCTGCGTCCACACCGCCCCGGGTCATGGTCTGGATGACTACCTGACCGGCCTCAAATACGATCTGGAAATCTACTGCCCGCTCGACGACCACGGTTGCTACGTGGACGACGGTCAGGTTCCGGCGGAGCTCGTCGGCATTACCGTTCTCGAAACCAACGGCAAGTGCCCGGCAAACATCGCCGTGCTCAAGATTTTACAGGAAAAAGGTGCTCTGCTGGCCAAAAAGAACTACCGTCACCAGTACCCGCATTGCTGGCGCTCGAAGACTCCCGTGGTCTTCCGCGCAATGGACCAGTGGTTCGTCTCGCTGGACGCCCATCATATGCGCGAAAAGGTCTTGGCCGAAATCGACAAAGTCCAGTGGACCCCCGAAGCCGGCATCAAGCGCATTCGCGGTGCCGTGGAAAGCCGTCCGGACTGGTGCATCAGCCGCCAGCGCTCCTGGGGCGTGCCGATTCCGGTTTTCTACGACGAAGACAAAAACCCGCTGCTCGACAGCAAGGTCATCCGCGCTTTAGCCGACAAGGTCGCCGAGCACGGTACGAACATCTGGTTTGAACAGTCCGCCGAAGAATTGCTGGATGGCATCG
>JBNNDZ010000179.1:0-5633 GCA_050285865.1 Puniceicoccales bacterium | reverse complement strand
TTACATGCGGAGCCAGGGTCCGAATCGACGACTTACTCACGCACTTAAAGCGATAACTCGACGAACTGATTTTCATTATGCACCCCATGACACCCCTCACTTTGAAATCCAATTTTAACGCTCACCATTCGCCCGTCGGTGCCTTTGCATCCTTCACACTTGGGAAAACTGGACCGCACGGCGGGCTTGGGCTCGAGCTTGGCAAACCAGCCGATGAGAACATCTTTATCGGCCTGCAATGTGCCAACGGCGAAGGCTACGAAACCCTGCCCTTCTACGCCGGTGGCGACGACGAAAGCACACGCTACGATGTCGGAGTCGAACCAATGGCACGTAAGCAACTCATCCGGCCATTCGCATCGGGCGGCATTCAGCGCACGTTCAACCTTGGCACCGACCAATGGACAGCGGGCGATTTGTCCTTTACCATTTATACGCCACATCCCGCCGTGCCCGACCCCGCGACGGCCTCCGACGAGGAACTCGCTGCGGCGGTAGTCCCGGCAATCATTGCGGAGATCACCGTCGACAATCACCATGGTAACAAGGACCGCACGGTGTTCATCGGCTATACTGGTAGCGATCCTTACTCCCAGATGCGCCGCATTGACGACCTCGCACCCGACCGCTTGAGCGGTGTGGCGCAAGGCAATCGGACCGCACTTGCCTGCGTGGCTGGCGCAATGACAGCGGCGCTCGGATTTACCATCGACGCCTGCCTGGAACCTGATCATCCAGAAAACATTCGACATGGCCTCGGCGGCACTGGAGCGCTCAAAGCCAATGTCGGTGCGGGTGAGAAAAAATCGTTCCGCATCGCCATTTGCTTTCACCGGGACGGCGTTCCAACAAGCGGCCTGCCCTGCCGCTATTTTTACAATCGCTACTTCGAGAGCATTGAATCCGTTGCTGAATATGCGCTAAAAAACTGGGAGCAACAGCAAGGTGCCGCGCTGGCCTTGGATGAGCGACTCGATGCCGCGCAACTCAACGCCGACCGCAAGTTTATGCTCGCCCACGCAGTCCGCAGCTACTTCGGCAGCACGCAGTTTTTAGAACACGAGGGTAAGCCATTTTGGGTCGTCAACGAAGGTGAGTACCGGATGATGAACACCTTCGATCTCACCGTCGACCACCTGTTCTTTGAGCTGGACCGCAACCCATGGGTCGTCCGCAATCAACTCGATTGGTTCATCCATCGCTACTCTTACTGCGATCAAGTGCGCCTGCCAGGCGACGATACCGAATACCCGGGCGGCATCAGTTTCACCCACGACATGGGGATGACCAACCACGTATCCCGCCCCGGATTTTCAACCTATGAATGCTTCGGCCTGCATGGTTGTTTTTCCCACATGACGCATGAGCAACTTGTCAATTGGGTTTGCTGCGCGGTTTCGTATTTCACGGCCACCGGTGACCAAACTTGGATAACACAAAATCTCTCCGTCTTTGAAGACTGCCTGACGAGCCTCATCAACCGTGATCATCCCGACCCAAGCCAGCGCGACGGCGTGATGGACGCCGACTCGAGCCGTTGTGACGGCGGTTCTGAAATCACCACTTACGACAGCCTCGACACCTCTCTGGGACAAGCTCGCCGCAACTTGTACCTCGCGGTGAAAAGCTGGGCCGCCTACCTAGGCATCGAACAAATCCTCGCGAGTAATAACAAATCTGAGGCTGCCACCAACGCCCACACGCAAGCAGTCCGTTGTGCAGCCACAATCGTTGCGCATCAACAGCCCGACGGCTCGCTGCCCGCCATTTTGGAGCCAAACAATGCGTCCCGCATCATCCCCGCCATCGAAGGTCTGGTCTTCCCGAACTACTGGAGAATGCGCGATCAGCTTAACCCACAAGGCGAGTTTGGCGAGTTGATGCAGGCGCTCAATCGGCATCACCAAGCCATACTCGAACCCGGCGTTTGCCTGTTTGAAAACGGTGGCTGGAAACTCAGCTCCACCAACGATAATTCCTGGCTGAGTAAGATTTACCTTTGCCAACACGTCGCCGAGCAAGTCCTCCATCTTCCAAGCAATCCGACAGCCGACACCGCACACCGCGAATGGCTACTTCGCCCCGAAAACACATACTTTGCCTGGAGTGACCAAATGGTCGCGGGCGTTGCCAAGGGTAGCAAATACTACCCACGCGGCGTCACCTCCTGGCTCTGGCTCAATGGTTAAAGCACCTTAACCAAATTAAAATGCACCGGCTCAAGCGGGGCATCCAGGCCGTCCCATTGCCTTTGCAATATGCGCATCAACGCAGCCGCAAGTGGCTCCACGCTGATCTCAAACCAATCGCATGGAAACGGTACGGTGTAGGGCGCTTCGACGTTGCGGTGGAGAATCAACTTCAGCTCTTCCGGCACCTTGATGCGCCGTTCCACAATCGCCGACACGACTCCACGTGCGGTAACATCGGGGAAAATCATCAATGCTTGCGGACGCGAACTAAGGTCCCAAAGCGATTCAAACTGACGATAGCCACGTACCTCCATGGCTTCCCGCGAGGCAATGATCCACTCATATTTGATCGTCACGCCGAGTTCCTCCGAACGCTGATCGACCATGTCGAGGACGTTGGCACCTGCAAAGTCAGACGGCATCAACAGCCCCATCGTTTTGCACCCTAGTTCTGCCGCTCGTTCAATCGAGCGCTCCACAATTTCGTGGTATTTGAAAACGAGCGCACGGTCCTTTTGTCCAGAGCCTAAGAGAGCGTAAGGTGCCCCACTTTCCTTAATCCAGGTGACCATCGACTCGTAGATCATGATCGCCACATAGCCGTGAATTTCGCCCTGCTCCTGCGCCTTGAGGAATTCCTGCGGCGGACCAATACGACGCTTCTCCGGTCGGGTGTCGATGATCGGTATCATCTCATACCCCAACTCACGCCCTTGCATAATCACCGCCCAAAACAGGTGGAGATAAAATAACGAATTATGGCTTAGCCGGGGATCAGCACCGGAGTATACGACGACGCGACGGGGTTGCGAATCACTGTTGCTCAAAGGATTTCCTTGGTTGGCCGTGTAGGAAGAAACGGATGCGTTTATCATCATAGCTCAACGCAAACTGTCGATCCAATACAGTTTTATACAGTAACGCTACACCAACAAACAACTTGTCCAATGGCGTAATTCTGTGACTATACGGTATTCATGCCCCGCCCGCGCACCAACAAAAGCCTACCTCAGTTGGCCGAGTTGATTCCCGACTTCCAATGCTTCCCCAAGACCGGAAGTCGGCAGACAATGCTGACTGAACACCTACGCGACAAAGCCGCGACGCTGCAACAGGACTCGGCCCGCCCATTTTATTCCATGCGGGAAGTCTCCAGCTTCTTCAACGTACCACTACGGACAACCGCACTCGCCTACGAGGCGTTGGACCTGGAGGGCCTACTGCATCGTATTCGCGGCTCGCAAACCATGTTGGTCGGCAAGAAGCCGCAAACACGCCATCCAATTAATGCAATTGTCGGCCTGCCCATCTGGCTTCAGTCGATGATCACATCACCTTTTGAGTGTCGTCTCCAAATGGAGATGGAGGAGCTTTTGCGTAACTTTGGCTATGTGGCAGACTCCATTTTCTACCGCAGCCGGGAGGACTTTGAACCAAACTTCAGCGAACGACTTCTGCGGCACAAGCTAGACCTTTTGATCTGGAATTCGCCGCACCCCCTGTCCTCTCACGTGCTAATGTCACTGCGGGAACGCGGAATGCGCCTGATCTTACTACAGTCCAAGGAAAGCATCCTGAACATTCCCGCCCGCACGCACCTGCTAGATTGGCAGCCCGCCTACGAAAAGATGATTGCGACCTGGCAGGAGCAAGGCATCCAACGCGTGGTCAGTCCGCATTCGGAAAACCTGTTAGCACGCCGCGCAATTCGCCGTTTCAAACGACAGGTGGAAAACGCCGGCATGGAATTTTGCGAAATCGAAGAAGGGACGGACATACTCAAGGAGAAATTCCTGAATGCCAACACGTCTAAATCCGTCCTGGCATTTCTTGATATACTTTCAGCTGACGCACTCTGCAACAGCCACCCCGACCTCATCGAACAGGTTGCCACCGAGCACCGCCTCGCTTTTTGCCGTGGCCCAGTACGCGTGCCACGTCTGACAACACGCCGTATCAAAGTTGATTTGGTTGAGCTTAACCCCATCGATATCGCCGAAAAGGTAGTGGACGACTTACGCGACCCCGAACAAGTCAGCGAAGGCACCCGAGGCACTATCAACGCCGAATATCGCCCCATGCAGATATTAAGCGGTCTCTACGACCGCGACCCGACCCGGCTCAGTATATAATTCATGGGCACTCGCCCTGCGACAAAGACCAATATGGCCCGCAAAGAAATCGAACGTTCCCTGCCCGAACTGGCTGATCATTTCAGCTCTTTCACCGGCTTTGCGGACAAGGAGAACCGCCGGGCCAAGTTGACGGAAAAACTCCGCCAGGCCTGCAATGAACTCAGACAAGACCAGTCGTGTTCATTTTACACCATGCGCTCGGTCTCGAAGTTTTTCGGCGTGCCACTGCGCACCGTAGAACTAGCCTACGAAGAACTGGAAAAAGAAAGTCTGCTCAACCGCATCTGGGGCTCCAAAACAGTGCTCGTTGGCAAGGAAATGGCCCCCCGCCATGCCGTCCGCGCAGTGATCGGGATCCCCGTCTGGCTGCATGCGCTGGTCACCTCCCCCTACTCGCGGCTCTTAAACTGGGAGCTCGAAGACCGCCTGCGTAAACATGGCTTTGTCGCCGATATCATCTTTTTCCGGGGTGACGATGTTAACGACCACGAATTTCAGGAACGACTGCTCAAGCACAACCTCGACATCGTCATTTGGCACACACCGCATCCCCGGGCCGTGCAAGCGCTACTCTCCCTGCGCGACAGTGGCGTTCGCCAGGTGCTGATCCAACCCTCTGAGAGCTCATTGAATGTCGAACTGCCAACCTACCAGCAGGATTGGCAAAGCGCTTACGAATCCATGGCCGCCTATTGGCGCGAGCAAGGAATCACGACCGCAATCGTTCCCGAACCGCTCTATACGATTGCCCGTAAAGCCAAACACGCCTTCGTCGAGACGCTTGCACAACAAGGCCTTGAAACACACTTTAATGACAGTCCACCGGATAAGTTCTGTAAAGAAGTACTCGCGCTCCCCGGAAATCAGACCGCTGTCGCATTCCTTGATCAGCTAACCGCGGATTCCTTCTGTAATGAAGAGCCCGCGCGGCATATTTGTCAAAAGTCACTGTGCCTGTCGGATCAGGTACACCTGTCGGACCCACGGCGCTGACAAACGCGGCATCATGGATCGGCACGCCGGCATTGACGGCACTGCTTGGATTGGTCGGCGTAGCCTGCACATCCGTACCCTCATCACCATCGACATGAATTTCAGTTCGTAGCGATGAGCTACAGACTTCGAATTTGCCCAAGGCAAAGTCTTTCAACGTAGACGTAATCTCCTGGGAAGAACGGGTGTTAAACATAACGCTGGAGAAGCAAAGATCGCCCGGCACCAGCTGACTCAGGTTAATACCACCTTCGTAAAAGCTGGTGGGCGGGAAGTCATCAATCTGAATCCCATCGGTTCCCGGAGGCCAGGT
>JBNNDZ010000178.1:0-3609 GCA_050285865.1 Puniceicoccales bacterium | reverse complement strand
GGTCTGGCCTTCGATAGCGACAACCGCCTTTGGATTACCGAAGCCAGTCACAGCTGCCGCCGCGTTACGAGTTGGAGCCCTGATTTCGAACTTGAACAATCTTACTGGGGAGCCGCTGACTACGGCGCACAGTTCGGCTTTCCGTTTACCAACGACGCGAACCGATTCATTGTGCATGGCATTGAATTCCAGTTGGACCCCGCGCCGGACATCATGAACCGCCCCACGCAGGAGAAGCCGCTGTATTTCCATCCGGAGTTGGCTCACGGCAAACGTGGTCTGGTTTACGAACTCAACGGCCATGAGTACGCAATGACCATCGTCGATGCCAAAGTAGAAGGATTTGAGATCTGCAAACGCGACCCGGAAGACAACGTTTTCAAGGCTGCTGTAACCGTGACGTACGACAACACGCGCACCAAAGACGTCGACGAAAGCCGTGTATGGATCGATAAAAATGATAACCATCAGGAAGACCCGGGTGAAGTCATTGAAGGCAACATCGCGGGGAAAAAGCATTACTGGAGCGGCGGATGGATTCGCCCGGATCTCACGATTCTCACGGCCGACCAATACATTTACCGTCCCACCGGTTTCACCGATGCAGGCGTGCCACTGTATGATTTCCGCAATCCCGAACGCCCCGAAAAAATCGTCACTGGTCTCTACAAAGGCGACAATGTTCAAGTCAGCGAAGACGGCGCTATCGGTACATTCATCATGGACAGCGAGGGCAACATATCGGACGGTGTCAACTACGCCACCGCCGACGGTCGCGTCGGCGCGTATCCCAACCCTTACGGTCGCCACGATGCGCCCGCCGCCCGCCGCGGCTTGCTGATTGCGCCCTTCCGCACCAAAGGTGTCGTGGAAGATGTGCCCGGTGTAGGCAGCATCACCGCGCTCGCCGGTGACCGCGGAGAATGGTTTTTGATGAGCCTTGATGGCCTGTTCCTGGCATCCATATTTCAGGACGCCAAAGGTGAAGTGGAACTCAACGAGCAATTCATCGGCCAGGAGGCATTCGGTGGATTCCTGTGGCGCGATGAGCAAGGCCGCGTCCTCGCACAGATCGGCAAAGCATCATTCTATATCATGGAAGTGAAGGGCCTAGAAACCATGCGTAAGGAAACGCAGGCCATCGACGCGACCTCGGAAAAAATCGCTGAGGGCATCAAAATCGCTCAAGAGAATCGCACGCAGGCCTATCAGGAACCAGAGACGCTAACCATTGCCAAAGTCAACCGTCTAGGCAACCTGGCACCACTCCCCTCGACCTCCGTCGACCAGACGCTGATCCCGGGTGCCGATACCGCCCGCATCCAGGAAGCAGGCGACCCATCGCGTTGGTTCCGCGTGGCGATGGCCTATGACGATCAAAAGCTCGGCGTTGCATTCCAAGTCAACGACAGCAACCCGTGGGTCAACGGCGAAGGTCGCTTCACCCACGCCTTCATCGGCGGTGACGCAGTCGACGTAAAACTGGAACTGCCGGAACGTGGAGCCATCCGCATTCTAGCCGCACCGCTGGTCTCCGGCGACACCGTTGCCTACTGGCAAGTCGAGGCCGATGAATCTGAAAATCCGACGACATATGTGGTGTCCAACAATCCGGCCAATGCCAAGCAGTTCGACATCGTCAAGCGCCTCGACAGCGCCCGCATCGATGTGAATGTGACCGACGGAAAATACACGGCAATGCTCACGGTGAACCTGGAAGACATCGGTTTAACACCGGGCGAAGTCTCTGAAATCAAGGGTGCCGTAGGCGTTATTTTTTCCGATCCTTCCGGCACAAATCGCACGTCACGCCTTTACTGGCACGACAAGCAAACAGGTATGGTGTCGGACGTTCCCACCGAATCTCACCTTGAGCCCGCCAACTGGGGCACAATCAAGATTGCGCGTTAGGCGACTCTACTGCTGCAATTTTGCGTAATTCACGAGGCGACATGCCGAAGCGTTTTTTCACCCAAACAGAAAAGTGCGACAATGAGCTGAAGCCTAGATCGTAGCTAATTGTCTTAATGCTGCGACTGGTCGTTTGAATAAGATTCAATGCCATGCGCTTGCGGCGAGTTTCCCAATATTCGGCCGCCGTCATGCCCAACTGAGCCACAAACAATCGGTTCAGTTGGGTGACGCTGATGCCCACGATGTCCGCCACCTGTTGCTCGGTAATGGGGTCCTGCAATCGTCGCCGGTCCATGATGCTCATCCCCGTCGACACGCGGTCATCCAGCGGGTTCGCTAGGTCCGCGGTGAGCCCGTATTCCTCCATTGCCTTGGAGTATGCAAGCATCCACGCGTAGAACAACCGTTGCTGATTGAAATACATATCGTGCGTTTGAGGCACACGCTCCATGGTCGCATTTTCAAATGACACGCCCACAAACGAACGCGCGAGTCGCTCGGCAATGTTCGTCAGCTTTTTGGTATTCTCACCTTTGAGGGTGCGCGATTTGGAACAATCAAACAGCGGAATACCTTCCTTCCATTCCGCCATGAAGCGCACGCTGAGTATGACTGAACCCTCCGAAAAATACTGCATGCCATTTTCCTTCCGCGGAAAAACCCAGGCACCGCAGGCATAACTTTCCCGCCCGGACTCAAACTCGAGCGTCACCGATCCTTCGCGAATAAACCACGCCGCCACGCCTTCCGGCCGATAATGCGCATGCCGGAACCGCTCACGCACCGGACCATCGTAGGCCCAGATCAGCCGTGTGGTCAGATCGTTCCAGTTCTCGACTAAGGGACGTGTCGCGCTCATTAATCAATTAATTGCGAGGCGCGCCGCTAATTGGGTCAACTCCGAAAAGCGCGTCAACGCCGGAGCCAGGTTGCCGCCCCTTTAACCAGTGACTGATAAATCGCGATCCAAGCCCGCCATGTAACTGGCCGTACATTGTGCAGGGTCGATGCAGCCACGCGCCAATTCCGCCAACTCTGCCTGAATGATGGCCAACAAATCCTGGCGGTCACGGCGAACAAAAATCGGCATTCCCGGGCAAGGTGCCGGGCAGTCGCGCAGCCAACCAGACGTAACCACCGTCCCGGTCCACGCATCCACCCACTCACCTTGAGGCAGGTATACGTCGCGCACCGTGCACGCGCGGTCGAGCACCGGAGCGAGAAGGATGTCGCCGCCTAATTGAAATTCGTCATCGATCGAGTAAGCGTCAACTGACTCGGGGTCATCATACCAAACCGGCCGGATCAGCGGAGCAACGCGGTCCTTCGACTCCTGCGCCAAATAGTCCTCGAGCTGCTTGTGCAAGCGGGCAAAACGCCGGACAACCTTGTCCGTCCCTTCGGCGTAATTCCATGGGAAGTAGGAGAACTGCAGAAACGGCATGAATGCCGACACCTCTGTCCAGCGCACCATCAGCTCATCGGATGGCAAAGGCGCGTCCGAGCGAAGCGTTTGCACGCGACCGGGAACCATGTCGGGCATCAGTAAATCATAACCCAGCAAACTGAGATTCATCGCGAGACGGAGTAACGCCTTGAGCCCATTGTCCGCGCCCCAGTGCGAGTCCTTCCCTCCTTGTCGCCAAATGATATCCCGACCTTGCGAGAGCCACGCCGTCCGCGATTCACAGGCGT
>JBNNDZ010000177.1:0-5969 GCA_050285865.1 Puniceicoccales bacterium | reverse complement strand
AACTGCGCGATCATGCAGAGCTTTTTGAGGGACGTCTGCCCGACGTGCTTGCGGGTGTCTTGCCGCCGCAAACGCCGGTATTTTTCGCCAGTAGCATGCCGGTGCGCGACGCCGAATTTTTCTGGCCGATTAACAAAAAGTCACATGCGTTTTTCGTCAACCGTGGCGCGAATGGCATCGACGGAACTTTGTCCAGTGCGTTGGGCGTGGCGGCCGGTGCCGGGCGTCCGGGAGTGCTGGTCACGGGCGACCTTGCATTCCTCCATGACCAGAATGGCTTGTTGGCGGCGAATGAATTTCAAGGCGGCTTGACCGTATTCTTACTTAATAATCACGGAGGCGGTATCTTTGAAAACCTGCCGATTGCGGATTTTGATCCGCCCTTCGAGCGCTTTTTCGCGACACCGCAGTCGGCTGATTTCGCGAAGATCGCGAATGCTCATGGTATTGAGTATCACTGCCCGTCTGATTGGGATGCCGTTACCCGACTCGCGCGGAAATTGCCCCGCACCGGCATCCGTATTGTGGAATTGAAAACCGACCGCAAGGCAGACACGAAGACGCGCCAAACGATTCTGAACCGCGGCTAAAGCACGAAAACTATTCGACTTTGCACATCGGGTTTATTTGGGTGCTCTTAACGACCCACCCGTTTGGACGGTCGGTTAATCCCAACCTTGATTTCTTATGCGCTCTGTTGTTGTGATGTTCGATAGCCTGAACCGGCACATGCTCTCTCCGTATGGTTGCGAGTGGACGCATACGCCGAACTTTAAGCGGCTCGCCGAGCGGACTGCGACCTTCGAGCGTAGCTACGTTTGCTCCATGCCATGTATGCCGGCGCGGCGCGAATTGCACACCGGGCGCCCGAACTTCCTTCACCGTTCGTGGGGGCCGATTGAGCCCTTCGACGATTCCGTGCCCGAGATGCTTAGAGAGGCTGGCGTGCACACGCACTTGGCGACAGATCATCAGCACTATTGGGAAGATGGTGGCGGAACCTACCATACGCGTTTTCAGACTTTCGATCTTGTCCGGGGGCAAGAGGGCGACCCGTGGGTAGGGCAGTGCGACATGGCACCAATCACTGAACGCGAAATTATCCTCGATCGCGAAATGCACCGTCAGGATATGGTGAACCGCGAGGTAACCGGACAGCGGGAGAGTTTCCCGATGCACGTCACGTTCGATAAGGGCCTGGAGTTTATCCAGCGCAATCATGAATCATCCAATTGGATGTTGCAGTTGGAGACGTTCGATCCGCACGAACCGTTTTTCTCGCTGGATGACTTTCGTGAACCATTCCGTGAACACTTTGAAGCCTACAAGGGGAAGCCGGTGGAGTGGCCACCGTATCGCGAGGTCCGTGAACCGCAAGGCGTCGTGGAGCATGCGCGTTATGAATACGCCTCGCTGTTGAATGGCTGTGACAAGCAACTAGGCCGCGTGCTCGACCTCTTTGATTCCTTGGACCTGTGGAAGGATACGATGCTAATTGTCTGCACCGACCACGGTTTCATGCTTGGCGAACATGATTGCTGGGCGAAATGCTGGGCACCATTTTACAACGAGATCGCGAATACGCCGTTCTTTGTTTGGGACCCGCGTAGCCCGGAAGCAGCGGGTCAACGTCGGCGTTCGCTCGTGCAACCGTCGATCGATATCGGGCCCACCCTGTTGGATTTTCATGGGCTCGCTCCAACTGAAGACATGACTGGCAAGACGCTCGGTCCAGTGGTGGCAGATGATACGCCCATCCGCGAGTTTGGCATCTTTGGCATTTTCGGTGGCCACGTGAATATTACCGATGGGGACTATGTTTACATGCGTGGACCGCAACAGGCGAAGAACGAACCGCTCTACGATTATACGCTGATGCCGACCCGAATGCGCAGGCGATTCACTGCAGAGGAAATGCGTAAACTGGATTCACTGGCCGAGCCATTCCCGTTTACCAAAGGGTGCAAGACGATGAAGATTCCTGGCGGTTTTGGGGATGGCAGCCAAGATGCACGGGAGTTCCTGCCAACGCAACTATTCGACGTGTCGAATGATCCCGGCCAAGTTGAAACGCTCGAGGACGACGCGGTGGAATCGCGCATGATCGATGGCTTGATTACGGAGCTGCGTCGTCACCACGCACCACCAGAACAGTTCGAGCGCCTCGGGCTTCCGGTCTGATATTTACCGCGAGTCGGTTGTTGTGCAACGGGCTCGCGGACTTAATTTAGGGAAACTTTGCTGCCGATTTTGCCAGTATTGTTTCTCTTTGTTGCCTGCCTTTATGCGATGGCCGGCTTTGGCGGTGGGTCTACTTATATCGCGCTGCTGGCAATTAGCGGGCTGCCACTGGCAGCCGTCCCGCTAATCTCACTAACGTGCAATTTAATCGTCACCTCGCAGGGCAGCTTATTGTTGATTCGGCGGGGGCACGCCCAGCGTGCGATCCTGGGACCGTTGTTGGTGGGCTCGATTCCGTGCGCGTTTCTCGGCGGCGCTTGGCGCTTGCCGGAATCGGCCTTTATCGTGATCCTGGCTGGCGCGTTGACTGTCGCCGGGCTCGCCATGCTGGTGCAAAGTTGGCTGTCTGCGCAGAATGTTAATGAGCCCCAAGCACCACACCCGGCAGTGCTGCTCATTGCTGGTGTGCTGTTGGGGTTGTTGGCCGGTGTAACGGGAATCGGCGGTGGCATTTACCTGGCACCGGTCATGCATTTAATGGGGTGGGCGCGTGCTCACACCATTGCGGCGTGCACGTCGCTATTCATTGCGTTTAACAGCCTGGCGGGTCTGCTTGGGCAATTGACGAAAGGGACCGCACTGGTGGGCACAATTCCGCTGTGGATTCTAATCGGCTGTCCAATCGCGGTAATAATCGGCGGGCGACTGGGATCATTTTTACTGACGGAGAAACTGCCGAAGTCCTGCGTGCGCATCATCACGGCTTGCGTGATCCTGCTTGTCGCTGTTCGCCTCTGGTTGAAAATTGTGGTGGGTTGACGGCGAATGTAATGCCTTTGTTTTTGGGTCTGCTTAGCTGAGGCAACTGACTTTACGGGCATGGCCCAATCAAGCGACTCGGTGCTGCTCAGGAATATTTTACTTGAGAAATGACCGTTGTGAGGGCACGTTGCGGGTGTATGCCAATCAGTCTGCGGACAGTTGTTTATGCAATGCTGGTGATGGTCGTCGCGATGGCAACATCCGCCGGGTCCGTATTGGTGTGCATACCCGACGCAGGTTCGGTGCACTTTACGCACCAGGTCGATGTGCATGCAAATGCTGAAGATCCCTGCTGCCATGAAGATGCGGTGGACGAACTTCACCGCGTGCCCGTTGCCTGTATGGATATCCTGATCGACGGCCTTGATCTCGATTTGAAGTCGGGCAGCGAAGAGGTATCCATGCCTGCACCGTTGCTCGTGGCTGAGTTGCCAGAACCCGCTTTGGAGTATGGACTGTTCTTCGCAGACACTGCGCGGGAGGCGATGCCGCGGGGACCGCCGATTGATGCGCCCTGCGTGCATACATCGGTGCGCACGACTGTCCTGCGCCTCTAAATAAGCCTGATTACGTTGCGCCTTCGCGAGTCGCGGAGGCATCACGCGTCTCTGCGACGCCGTTTGCAACCAATCAGGCTTAATCATGTACCAATCATTATTCTTAATTTTTCTGACCGCTGGGCTGGCGGTGGCACTCAATGCCGAAGCAGTCCAACTGCAACTCGACCGCTCCAGTGCGGTTCAACGTGCGCTTTACGGCAACCGTGATTTGCGCGCCGCGCGCTTTGCCATTGAGGAGGCTAAGGGGCGCACTATTGATTCGGGGGCATGGCGAAACCCATCACTGAACTTCACCGGGGCTTCTGATTTCGCCTTCAGTGACGAGGGAGAGTACGGCTGGTCTATTGGCTTGGAGCAACGCTTCCCGGTAACCGGAAGGCTGCGCGTAATGCGCTCCATTGCGCAATTGGAGGTGCAACTGGCCGAACTCGAAGTGCAAGAGGCCGGGCACGAAACCGCGCTGAATGTCGAGCGGGCTTTCGATGCGATTCTGGCCGATGACGAGCAACTTGCCCTGCATCGCGAACAGATTGTTTTGAACCGCAAGCTAGCCGATTTTCTTACGCGGAAAATTGATCGGGCCGAAGCGTCACCGCTCGACCTGACTCAACTCGAAGTCTCACTGGCGTCGTTGGAGCAATCCGTATTGCGTCTCGAGCGCACGCGGGCAAGTCACCTCGCGCAGTTTCGTCAGTTGCTGGGTCTTGACCTTGAACAGCCCATGCATGTTAAGCCCGCGATGGACACCGATATGCCTGACTCGCTGCCGGAATACACGCAGGCTCAACTTCCCGAGCATCTCGAATATCAACTGGCGCTCCAACTGTCTGAAATCGCCACAGAGCAAACCAACCTGGCCCGTGCCGAGCGCTGGCAGGACATCGCCATTGAGTTGTTCTATGAAGAAGGGCTCGCGAACAATGCGATCGAGGACAACTTTACCGGAAACATCCGGGTGGGGGCAGAGCGCGAGCGATTCCTCGGCGTTGGCCTGTCGATTCCGCTACCGGTGTATAATCAAAACCGCGGCGAGATTGCCAGTCGTCGCGCCCGCGAGCGTCAACTCACGGAGCAGGTCGCAGCACTCGGCTATCGTTTATTGAGCCGAGCCGCTTTACTGCGCGCAGAGTTCATAGCCGTTCAGCAACAGCTTGCTGATTACGACGCTGCGGTCCTCGTGCGTGCTGAGCAAAACCTGAGGGATATCGAGTCGGCCTACACCGGCGGACTTGTCGACTTGACTACTGTCTTCCGCGCCCAGGAGCGCGTGCTTGAGCTGAAGCTGCAACGCGCAGAACTCCGCGCGACTTGCCAGCAAATCCTCACCCAATGGCGTTACGCAACCCACGCCGATTTGCATCACACTTTAATTCACGACGATCATGAATTGGAAAATTCTCACTAGCGCAGTCCTCGCTGCGACCGCGCTTCACGCATCGAACCGCGCCGCAAATACCATCATCCTCGATGAGGTGGGGGTGCGCAATTTGCGCCTTGAAACTGTTTTTGCTGATGAGCAAATCTTTGAGGAAACCGTTTTTGCGATTGGGCGCATTGAAGAAATTCCGTCCAGTCGATCGGCGATCTCGTCACGCATCGCTGGGCGGGTAGTGGACCTGCGGGCCTTCGAAGGTGACCGCGTGGAAAAGGGACAACTGGTGGCCGAAGTTGAGAGCCGTCAGCTTGGTGATCCTCCTCCAACGGTGAAGCTTTACGCCTCGCAAGATGGACTCGTGGTTAATTCCCATGTGCGCCTTGGGCAGCCGGTGGAGCCATCGCAGGACCTTATGGACATCGCTGACCGCAGCCGATTTTGGGCAGTGGCAGATATCCCGGAGCAGGAAGCCGCAACGGTTGATATCGGCGATGTGGCGCGAATCCATATTCCTGCATTGGGCGACGAATGGATTGAAGCCAAGCTGGATCGTTTTGGTGTGGAAGCCGATCGCGGCGCGGGAACTCTGGAGGGAATCTTTGTCGTTGAAAATACCAGCGGGCGACTGCGTCCGGGGATGCGGGCGGAGTTCTCGATTGTCATTGAGCAGCGCTCCAACGTGCTCGCCATACCGCGTGAGGCCGTGCAGGGCGATCCGGCCAACCGCATTGTTTTTGTGACTGATTTCGATTTGCCGCACGCCTTCGTGAAAGCTCCGGTTGTGCTCGGGGATCAGAATGAGCGCTATGTCGAAGTCATATCCGGTTTGTTCCCGGGCGATGAAGTCGTCACACGTGGATCGTATGGGCTCAGCTTTGCGGGCGGTGGTGGCGGCATCTCATTGAAGGAAGCTCTGGACGCTGCTCATGGCCACGAGCACAATGAAGACGGTTCGGAAATGACGCCTGAGCAACGCGCTGCCAAAGCTCGGGAACGTCGCGAAGCGGCCGGTGGTGCCAGCAGTGAATCTG
>JBNNDZ010000176.1:0-3076 GCA_050285865.1 Puniceicoccales bacterium | reverse complement strand
GCCAAGCCTCCCTACCTCTCACTCTGCGCGGGTATACTCACTCTGCGTGGCGGCTTGCCTGGAGGCTGCGCCCTACCTTTTGTGTGGGTTTCGTGACACTTGCGTGACGACGTGACTCGGCGGTTGTGTTAGGACGCTGGGTTGATTGGCTTCGCGGAAAACCTGACCCAGCATGGACCTCCTCATCCTTGTCATTTTCCTATTTGTTGTCGCACTGGCCTTCGCATGGATCGAGATCAATACGGAGGGGACGCAGGGAGCGGGCTGGGCCGAAGATTTACCCACGTGGAGGATTACACATCCCTGGGTGGTGGCGATCTGGAGCGGGCGTCCGCTGACTGGTTACCACTTGGCCATCATGGTATTTATGTTCCTGATGGTGCATTTCCCGTTCGCCTTAGGGATGTCGTGGAACTGGGTTTTGGAGATGCGGGCGCTCGGGTTCTATATCCTGTTTTGGGTGCTTGAGGACTGGTTGTGGTTCGTCATCAATCCGGCCTACGGGCTGCGGCGCTTTAAGAAGGAATTGATCTGGTGGCATGCTCCTCGTTGGTGGAAGGGGGCACCGCTGGACTATTGGATTTTTACACCGCTCGGTATTATTCTGTTGCTCAGCAGTTATTTCATCGGCGAACTTTAACGTGATAGTATCAATTGATTTCGCTAATTTGCTGTGGCGCATAAAAAGCTAAAGTTTGTTTTTGTTATTCAAGGCGAAGGCCGGGGGCACTTCACCCAGGCCATGGCTTTGCAACGTCTGCTCACGGCGAACGGCCACGAGGTCACCCAGGTGCTGGTCGGTAAAAACGACCGCCGTGACATCCCGCAATTTTTCAAGGATGGCATCCACTCGCCGATTCGGATGTTCCGCAGCCCTACCTTTGTCGTGGACGCCAACCGCCGCGGAATCCTGATCGGGCCAACGATTTTCAAGAACCTCCTGCGCTTGCCGCTTTACATTAAGAGCTTTTTCGTGATCCGCCGCCGTATCCGTCGCGCCAAGCCGGACGTAATCGTGAATTTCTACGAGTTGCTCGCCGGGTTGTCGTTCATGTTCTTCCGGCCCAAGAAGTCGAAGATCATGTGCGTGGGGCACCAGTATTTGCTGCACCACCCGGACTTTGAGTTCCCCGAGGGCTAGGTGATCGATCGGTCGCTGTTGCTGTTTAACAACCGATTGACGGCTTTCGGAGCGGAGAAATTGCTGGCCTTGTCGTTCCGTGAAATGGACGACTTGCCGGACCGGAAAATCTTCGTGATGCCGCCGCTACTGCGCGAGGAAGTGCTCCAGTCTGAGCCGAGCGCGGGCGATTTTATCCTCCTGTATATCCTTAACGACGGCTACGCGGAGGAAGTAGCCAACTGGCAGAAGAAGAATCCCGAGGTCGTTATTCACGGCTTCTGGGATCGTCCTGGTGCCGAGGAAACCGAGGAGTTTCAGCCCAACCTGTTTTTCCACAAGCTCAGCGGTCCAAAGTTTTTGAAGCGTATGGCCGAGTGCCGCGCCTTCGTTTCAACGGCTGGGTTTGAGTCGATTTGCGAGGCGATGTACCTCGACAAGCCCGTGATGATGCGTCCCACCGGCGGCCACTTCGAGCAGCAGTGTAATGCGATCGACGCCGTGAAGGCGGGGGCCGGGATGTCCGGACAATCCTTTGACCTGACGGCGTTTCTTGACTCGCTCAAGGAGGACCGACCTCCCAATGCCGCATTCCGCAATTGGGCCAATCGCGCCGATCGTGCTTTTCTTGAGCAACTGACCGGAGAGCCTGAGCGTGAACTTCCCGGTGGCGAGGCGGCCAAAGAATGGAGCCCCGCGCCTCAGTGAGCGTGAGGAAT
This sequence comes from Puniceicoccales bacterium, assembly GCA_050285865.1. Taxonomy (GTDB): domain Bacteria; phylum Verrucomicrobiota; class Verrucomicrobiia; order Opitutales; family Cerasicoccaceae; genus Cerasicoccus. The sequence continues at coordinate 1,237 of JBNNDZ010000176.1, read as the reverse complement.
CCGGCAAAGTTTTTTGCAAGGAATTGACGCTGAGTCCTACAAAGCCATTGCCAGCTATGATGGCGGCGCCTAGGGACTAGGGGACCATGTCAGAGAAAACCATTTTCCAGAAGATCATCGACCGGGAGATTCCTTCTACGGTTGAATACGAAGATGACCAATGTCTTTGCTTTCGGGATATTTCCCCGCAGGCACCGACCCATCTATTGGTCATTCCGAAGAAGCCGATTGTCCGCATTGGCGAGGCGGACGATTCCGACGCCGAACTACTCGGCCACCTGATGCTCGTAGCCCGTAAGATGGGCAATGAACACGGTGGCAAGCAGGGCTTCCGACTCGTCATCAACAACGGCCCCCACGGTGGTGAAGCCGTTCCCCATTTGCACATTCACGTTCTCGCGGGCCGCGCCCTGCAATGGCCTCCGGGCTAATGTATTAAACTGGTAGTGAGGCTTGGCCTCAAACCTCCGTACTGCGCGAACGATATTTGGAGGCTTTAGGCCAAGCCTCCCTACCCAAATCTCCACTATTATGCATTTTGATTTCATTGTCATCGGGGGCGGGAGCGGCGGTTACGCTGCGGCCCGAACTGCCCGCGAACACGTTGAACGCGTTGCCATTATCGACTCGGGTGATCCGCTCGGCGGCCTGTGTATCCTGCGCGGGTGCATGCCGTCGAAGACGCTGATCTACTCCGCCGAGGTGCTGCATCTTGCCCAGAATGGGAAACTATTCGGGCTCGATATTCCGTCCGCCAAGGCCGACATGGCCGCGCTTCATGAGCGCAAGTTGCACACGATTGCCGAGTTCGCCGAATACCGCCAGGAACAGCTCCAGAGTGACCGCTTTACGTTGTTTCGAAACCGCGCGAAATTCACCGGCGAAACGGAAATTACCCTCGATGACGGCACGGTGCTGACGGCGGACAAGATCATCGTTGCAACGGGTTCCACGGTGAATTTTCCGCCGGTGCCAGGCCTCGCCGATGTCCCGGTTTGGACGAGTGACGACGTGCTCGAGCTGGATTTCGTTCCGGAGTCAGTCATCGTGCTGGGCGGCGGGATTGTTGCTTGCGAGTTGGCTCAGTTCCTGAATCGCGTCGGCACGAAGGTGACGCAGATTCAGCGTAGCGCGCACATCTTGAAAGAAGTTTCCGAGGAAGCCGCGACGGTCATCGAAACGGTTTTCCGCGAGGAGGGCATGGAGCTGATTACCGATACGCAACTCAAGCAAATCG
>JBNNDZ010000175.1:0-3948 GCA_050285865.1 Puniceicoccales bacterium | reverse complement strand
TGCCGGGACGGATCGGATGCGGGCATTTCAGGATATCGACCAGGCCATAAGCCGAATCCGCACGTTCCCGGACGACATCGAGGAGCCGGAAGTCCGGCTGCAATCCCAGCAGCGCGAGGTGCTCGAAGTGGTGCTTTACGGTGCGGTGGATGACTGGACACTGCGCATCCTGGCCGAGCGATTACGGGATCGGTTTTTATCGGATTCGCGGATCACTCAGGTCGAACTCGGCCGTGCCCCGGAATATGTGACGCACGTGGAAATCTCCCGCGCGACCCTACGGGAGTACGGGCTCACCCTGAGTGACGTTGCAGAGTTGATCGAAAGCTCCAGTGAGGACGTTGCGGCGGGTGCCGTTGAAACCCGCGCGGGCGAAGTGCTCCTGCGCATGAAGGAACGCAGACAGTGGGCGGGGGAGTTTGGCGACATTGAAATCATTGCGGCCGATTCCGGTGCGAGTGTGCGACTGGCCGACATTGCCACGATACGTGACGGCTTTGAGGAGGCGGGATTTAACTCCCAGTTCAACGCACAGTCATCCGTCGAGCTGAATATTTACCGCATCGGGGATCAGTCGCCGATCGACATCGCCAACGCCGTGGAAGACATCATGGCCGACGTCGAGCAGACATTGCCGCCGGGCGTTACCTGGCGCATAGACAACAATGCGGCCGAGGAGTTTCGTCAGCGTCTGGCCCTGCTGATTGAAAATGGCCTGCTCGCGATTGTTATCGTACTGACCATCCTCGCGCTCTTCCTGGAATTTCGCCTGGCATTCTGGGTGATGATGGGCATGACGGCGTCGTTTATCGGCGGTATTATGTTCCTCCCGATGATCGACGTGAGCATTAACATGATCTCCATGTTCGCGTTCCTCGTGGTGTTGGGAATCGTCGTGGACGACGCCATTGTTGTCGGGGAGAATATTTACGAATACCGCCAGCAGGGCATGGATTTCATGACGGCGGCCATCCGTGGTGCAAAGGAGATTTCGGGTCCGGTGACGTTCAGTATTATCACGAACATCATCGCCTTCGTGCCGCTGTTATTCATTCCCGGCGAGACAGGGAAGTTCTGGTGGCCGCTGCCAGCGGTCGTAATTACCGTGCTCACCGTATCGCTGCTGGAAGCGTTATTCATTTTGCCCGCCCACCTCGGACACGCCAAGGAAGGTGGAGCCAAGGGCGGAATTGGCGGTAAACTGCATCGTTTCCAGCAAGGCTTCTCGCACGGCTTCAGCCGTTTCGTAGACAAGTATTTCCGCTGGTTCCTGGACCTTGCATTGCGCTTTCGTTACGTCACGATTTGCGCCGCCGTGGCGATGTTCTGGATCGTCGGCAGTTATGCGACCAGCGCCCACATGGGCATGATCAACATGCCGGAAGTGGCGGCCGATGAAATTGAAGCCGGGGTTCGTTTGCCCGTGGGGGTGACGCCCGATCAAGCGGCACAGGTGGCCAATGATGTCACGGCGGCAACCCTGCGCATGTTTGACGAGCATGGCTTGGATCGCGTGGCCGAGGGCGTTAAAACCAACGTCCGCCGCGGGTCGTTCGTCGATGTGGAAATCGTCATGCGACCACCCGACGAGCACGACTGGACTGCGAACGATGTCATTGCATTGTGGCGCGAAGAAATTGGCGATATCCCCGGCGTTTCCCAGATTACTTTTGAGGCAGAGAGCGGCCCGGGAGGTCACCGGCAAGATATTCGCGTGGACCTTAGCCATAGCGACATCGACGTTTTAGAGAAAGCCAGTCGCGAATTCGTCGAGCGGGCGGGAAGCTTTAACAATGCGGTGGATGTCAGCGACAACTATAATAAAGGTAAGACCCAGCTCGACTTTACACTACGCCCCGAAGGGCGTGCGCTGGGGCTGACTCCAGACGAGGTCGGCCAGCAGGTGCGTGACGCCTTCTACGGTGCGCTGGCGCTGCGTCAGTTGCGTGGCACGAACGAAATCGAAGTTCGGGTTAAACTCCCCAAGTCTGAGCGGAAGGATATTTACAATCTTGAGGACCTTGTGATCCGCGCGCCCAACGGTGCCGAAGCGCCGCTGCTCGACGTGGTCGATGTGACGCAAACCGAAGCCTTTACATCGATCAACCGTCGCGACGGACGCCGAGTGGTCAGCGTGTCGATGGACGTCGAGCCTGAGCGCACGATGGGCCAACTGCTCAAGGCCTTCGACGAAGAGGTGTTGCCGCAGATTCGGGCAGACTATCCGGGCCTGACCTGGACCTTTGAAGGCAATCAGGCCGACATGCGCGATTCCACCAGTGCGCTGAAGGGCGGTTTCATGTTGGCATTGTTCATTATTTACGCGCTGCTCGCAGTTGCCTTTGGTAGCTATTTACAGCCGCTGATCGTGTTGGTGGCGATTCCCTTCGGCGCAATCGGTGCGGTGATCGGCCACATGCTCCTGGGGTATGATTTGTCCCTGATCAGCCTCATGGGGATGATCGCGTTGTCGGGCGTGGTCGTGAACGACTCGCTTATCATGGTCGATTTCGCGAACCGCAAGCGAAAGGAAACGACGCCCTTTGACGCAATTCACCAAGCAGGACTGCGGCGCTTCCGTCCGATCATGCTGACTACGGCGACCACCGCCGGCGGTCTAATGCCGATCATTTTTGAGCGCTCCCTGCAGGCCCAATACTTAATCCCCATGGCAATCTCACTGGGCTTCGGCATTGTGTTCGCCACGGCAATTATCCTGCTCCTTGTGCCCTGTCTTTACATGGCCTTGGAGGATATCAAGGACAAGCTGGGGATGGGGGCGCAAGCCGAGTAATCATCGCCCATTTAAGATTTTTTCCTGCGAAATAACGCCAACGCGCACGAAGGGCTTATCCGGGATTTAGCGAATCCTGGCGCTCTTGGTGGTGATCTTGACCCTAGTTAGGCGCAGGTCACTCGAAGAGGAATACTGCGCCGCCGAGTTTGTGGGATTCGGCTTCGGAGTCTGCTTCGTCCGCAGCACCGGCGACGTCGTTTTGAGTATAGGCCGCCACAAACAGACGGTAAAATTGCTCCAGTTCCTTCTTCGTTTCGACGCGGAACTCAATGGTCTTTGCGTGAGTGGTGGTGGGGTAGTCCTTGATGACGGGGGGCTTTGAGCTGTTGGCCTCGTCACGTCCCTTATCGATGATCTTTTGCACGGCAGGTGGAACATGGCCAGCGCGTGAAGCGGCTTCGTTGGGCATGGCAGCGGTCACCTGTTGTGGCTGGGCCAGCTCGGTGTGGTAAATGCGCAATTGGAGCGGGCTACCGGCCATGTCGATGGCGACTTCGGTCACGGAATAGGGACCGGCCATGTATTCCTGCAGGGAAACGGAATTGATGCGGTCGTGACGGCCGTAAAAAGACTGCAAATTGGTCGGCATTTCGATGCCGAACAGTCGTTTATTCGTCAGCGCGTTTTCCTGAACCTGAACGGCAGGAAGGGCGCTGGCGACCAAGCAGGAAGCCAACAGGAGGAGGGGAAGCGTTTTTCTCATTGCCACAAGGTAAGTCAATCAATCCAGTTTAACCGCGTAAACGCTTTTTTGATCCATGCTCCGTTGTGAAAATATGACCGTCCGTGCTGGCAAGGACGGCCCCCTTATCCTTCGGGGCGCTTCGGCGGATTTCCTCGATGGCGGTCTTAACGCGGTCATTGGGCCATCGGGGTGCGGTAAAACCACATTGATGAAGTCCATCCTGGGCATCCTTCCGGCGCAGGGAAATGCCTACTACGGCGATGCGCGGATTAGCAAATCCGAGGACCTCGTGGGCCGGGTCGGCTTTGCGCCGCAGTTTTCCATCGCCCAGCCAAAGCTAACCGTCGAAGAATCGATCCGTTTCACGCTCCAACTGAATGTTGCCGATGCTACGAAGCGTCGGGAGCGACTGGATAACATACTGAAGACCATCGGCCTGTCGGAGCACCGGGAAAAACGCGTGGAG
>JBNNDZ010000174.1:0-6009 GCA_050285865.1 Puniceicoccales bacterium | reverse complement strand
GGTAAAGCGTACCTTGGGCCAGGAAGCGGACGCCCTGGATATCGGCCGAAGCCTGCTTGAAGACCTCGATGAAGCGGTGCCCGATCCGGGTGCGCTTCTCTTGTGGGGCCTCGATACCTTTGAGGTCGTTGAGGAAGTCCTGTTCGGCATCGACGACGCGCAGGTCCAGGTCGAAGTGCCCCTTGAAGGTCTGTTCGACCAGCTTGCGTTCGCCCTTGCGCAGCAGGCCGTTGTCCACGAAGACGCAGGTCAGCTGCTTGCCGATGGCCTTATGGATCAGCGCCGCGGCCACGGACGAGTCCACCCCGCCGCTGAGGCCGAGGATGACGCGCTTGTCGCCGACCTGCTCGCGGATCTGCTGCACGGCGGTCTCCACGTAGTCGGACATCTGCCAGTCGCCCTTGCAACGGCAGATACCAAGGAGAAAGTTACGGATGATCTCCATGCCGTGCTCGGTGTGGACGACCTCCGGGTGGAACTGCATCCCGAAAATGTTGCGCTTGGCATCCTGCACCACGGCCACGTCGGAGTTTTCCGTCGAGGCGATGGCCTCGAAGCCCTTGGGCAGCTCGATCACGCGGTCGCCGTGGGAATTCCAGACCTGGAATTTCTTCGGCAGCCCGGCCAAGAGTTTGCCCTTTTTGCGGACGTTGAGGGTGCCCTTGCCATACTCCCGCTGCTTGCTCTTCTCGACCTTGCCACCGAGGAGGTGACCGATCAGCTGCACGCCATAGCAAATGCCCAGAACCGGCACGCCGAGTTCGAACAGCTTCGCATCCGGACGGGGTGACTTCGGAAGCAGCACGCTGCTGGGCCCGCCTGAGAGGATGATCCCGCGGACATTGTCCTTTTTCAACTCCTCGGCGCTGACGCCGAAAGGATAGATTTTCGAGTAGACGTTGCACTCGCGGATACGCCGGGCGATGACCTGCGTGTACTGCGAGCCGAAATCGAGGACTGCGATGATCTGAGACATGAGAGTGAGGGCTAACTCAGAATTTCAATTTAGCGTTTTCAAACCCGCAGTGCGGACAGCGGGAGACTTCGCGCGCGCCACGCTCGGAATAAAGCGTGCCGCACTGGATACAATGAAAGGTGTGACGGACACGGATGCGCTCGTAGAGCGAGACATCCCGGCGGTCATAGTAGAACCAGAGCCCGAGGATGACCGCCATGCCCGAGCTGACATATAGAAAGGTGAAGACGGAAAAATCGATATCGATCACGACCGGCTAAAAGCAAAGCGACGCGCTCCGGCAGGGAGGCGCGTCGCAGTGGAAAGATTTCATCCCTGGCAATGTGCTCGGGCGTTACTTCTTCTCCTCGGTGTCTTCGGCCGGCGTTTCGGCGGCGGCTTCAGCCTTGGGTTCCTCAGCGACAGGAGCTTCCTCCGCGGCGGGGGCCTCTTCAGCCTTGGGCTCTTCAGCGGCCTTGGCGGCAGCCTTCTTCTTGCCCTTGGCAGCGGACTTCTTGGCGGCACCCTTGCGCTTCGGCTTGGCGTAGCCTTCGTCGTCGGCGGCGATCAGCTCAATCAGGGCCATGTCGGCGGCATCGCCGATACGGGGGACGAGCTTGTAAATGCGGGTGTAGCCGCCATTGCGGGCGGTAAACTCGCTCACACGCTCGTCGAAGAGCTTCTTAACCGCAGCGACGTCACGGATCTGCGAGATGGCCTGACGGCGGTAGTGCAGCTTGCGGGCGGCATCTTCCGTGGCGGCCGCCTTGCAGGCGAGCGTGATCATCTTTTCGGCGAAGGGACGGAGGGCCTTGGCCTTGGCCAGGGTCGTCTTGATGCGGCCGTGGGTAAAGAGCGCGGTGGCCAGGTTTGCCATGAGCGCGCCGCGGTGGGCCTTCTTGACGCCCAGGACGTGCCGGTGATTGTTATGGCGCATGACTTAAAGAATGTAAGTTGTGTTATTCGCTGATGGATTTTTCCAGAAGGCGCTCGTCGAGCTTCATGCCCAGAGACAAACCGAGCTGCTCCAGCTTGGCCTTGATCTCGTTGAGCGACTTCTTGCCGAAATTGCGGTACTTGAGCATCTCCTGCTCGGTCTTCATCGCCAGTTCGCCAACGGTGGTGATGTTGGCGTTGTTCAGGCAGTTCGCCGCGCGAACCGAAAGCTCAATCTCGTTGACGCTCATGTTGAGCAGCTTGCGGAGACGGTTTTGCTCCTCGGAAATTTCCTTGGACTCGCTTTCGAACTCGACCGTTTCCTTGCTCACCTGATCGAACACGTCGAGGTGGTGGCGGAGGATAGCGGCAGATTCCTTCATCGCATCGTCCGGAGATACACGACCATCGGTGGTGACTTCGAGGATCAGCTTGTCGTAGTCGGTCATTTGACCAACACGGGTCTGCTCCACGTAGTACTTCACCAAACGAACCGGGCTGAAAAGCGAATCGATCGGGATGAGTCCGATGATTTGTTCTTCCGGCTTGTTTTGCTCGGCAGTGGCGTAACCGCGGCCCACCTTCACCTCAAACTCAGCGAGGAAACGCTGGGGTTTGTCGAGGGTGCAGATGATTTGGTCCGGGTTGAGGACTTCGACATTGGAGTCCGGCTTGATGTCACCGGCCGTCACCGGGCCTTCCTTGTTCACGTCGAGCAGGAGCTTTACGGGCTCACGCTTGTGCGAAACGAGGAGGACCTTCTTGAGGTTCAGGACGATGTCGGTGATGTCTTCCACCACGCCGTCAAGGCTCTGGAACTCGTGGTCGACGTTGTCAATCTTGACCGAGCTGAAGGCAGCGCCTTCGATGGAGCTCAGCAGGATGCGGCGCAGGCTGTTGCCAATGGTGTGGCCATAGCCGGTCTCAAACGGTTCAGCCGTGAACTGCGCGTAAGTTTCGGTCGCGGTCGACTCGTCTTTGACGAGACGCTTCGGCAGTTCGAACTTACCGAGGCGCTTGGTGCGCGAGGTGAATTGTGTGTCGTTGGCTGGTGCTTCTTCGACAGTGCTCATTGCTTCCGGAATAGGTAGGGTGTTGTGCCGCGGGCGAAATTGAAAAAGGGAAACCCTTTTTGAATACTATCGGCTATAGTATTCGACAATAATCTGCAGGTTAATGTCCTGCTCCATTTCGTCAACTGCGGGCTCGCGGCTGATTGTGCCACGGATTGCGTCGCGCTCCATGCTCATCCACGCCGGAACGGTGCGGAACTGCGTCTCTTCGAGGCAGCGGGTCGCGAGCTGACGTGACGAGGTGCGGTCGCGCACTTCGACGATGTCGCCCGGGCTCACCGAGAAGCTGGGGATGTCTACCTTGTGACCATTGACCTTGATGTGGCCATGGTTAACGAACTGACGCGCGGCGCGGCGCGACTTTGCGAGTCCGAGGCGATAAACGACGTTATCCAACCGCATCTCGAGGAAGCGCAGGAAAATTTCACCAGTAACGCCCTTTTGATTCTTCGCCTTGGCGAAGGTCAGGCGGAACTGCTTTTCGGTCAGGCCGAACATGTAACGAAGCTTTTGCTTCTCGTTCAGGCCGATCGCGTAATCGGAGGTCTTGCGACGCAGGCGCGGGCCGTGTTGGCCAGGCAGATAAGGCTTGCGCTCAAACGCCTTGTTGGGGGCGTAGATAGCTTGCCCAAAGCGACGGTTGATGCGGGTGGTTGGTCCGGTATAACGAGCCATAATCGGTGATTAGTTGGTTGGCAGTCTCGTTGATTAAGACGCTCCCCGGATTGCCATCACCGGAGGGCGTTATTGAAAAGTGATTTCAGTTAGTAATTTACCTGTTTTCGAGTCAAACCTGAGTATTAACGGGGGACTGACAAACCGAAAGCCGGTAAACTATAATAAAGATTAAACGCGACGGCGCTTTGGCGGACGGCAACCGTTGTGCGGAACGGGAGTTGCGTCAGTAATGCCAAGAACGATCAAGCCGAGGCTTTGCAGGGCGCGGATTGCAGAGTCACGACCCATGCCCGGGCCCTTCACCTTAACCGTCACTTCCTTCATGCCGTGCGAAAGAGCAACCTTGCCGGCGTCCTGGGTAACGACCTGTGCGGCATAGGCGGTGGACTTACGTGAACCACGGAAGTTCATCTTACCGGCGCTCGACCAGGAGATAACATTACCGCTTTGGTCCGTGAAAGTAACCTTGGTGTTGTTGAAAGTGGCGAGAATGTGCACGACACCCGAATGGATGTTCTTGCTACCCTTTGCCTTACGGATCTTACCGATACCGAGGTCCTCGGTCAGCAGGTCCTTGGCAGTCGGCTGGCCGGACTTCTTCTCCTCTTCGCCTTCCGCGGCAGGGGCCTCACCTTCGGCAGCCTCAGGCTTTTCAGCATCAACAGGCTTGGAGGCGACGGCTTCTTTGGTCGCGGTGGCCGCTTCGGCCTCTTGCTTCTTTTCTTCTTCGCTCATGGGACGATTATCAAAGGGTTACTTTTTCTTACCGGCGACGGTGCGGCGGCTGCCCTTGCGTGTGCGGGCATTGGTGGAAGTGCGCTGGCCGCGAACCGGAAGGCCGCGCTGGTGGCGGTGACCACGGTAGCAACGGATGGCTTGCATGCGCTTGAGGTTGCCGATCACTTCACGACGAAGGTCACCCTCAACCGGGTAGCCATCTTCCTGGATCTGCACAGCAAACTTGTTCAGCTCTTCTTCGCTGAGTTCATGCGCGCGGCGATTCGGATCGGTGCCGGTCTGCTCGCAAAGCTGCTTCGCGCGGGTCGGCCCGATGCCATAGATATAACGCAGCGCATATTCGATCTTTTTCGCGCCGGGGATGTCGACTCCAAGTAAACGTGGCATTTCTTGCTAAATGTGTTGGGTGTGTGAAGAGGGAAAAGCGGAGAAATAGCAAATTCTACCGCTTTGGAAAGCTTTATTTTTGCGGAATTGTTAAAATTTCGGGTTCGCCCTCGGTGACGAGAACGGTGTGCTCGAAATGAGCAGCGGGCTTGCCATCGCGGGTGCGGGCAGTCCAACCGTCATTATCGGTGTTGATGGCGGCGCGGCCTTCCAGGACCATGGGCTCGATGGCGAGCGTCATGCCGGGATATAGCTTGGCCCCATCTTTGCGTCGGCCGTAGTTCGGGATCTGCGGATCCTCGTGCATCGTGCGGCCAACGCCGTGGCCAACGAATTCACGAACGACGCTGTAGCCGTTATTTTCGACATGCTTCTGGATCGCATGGGAAATATTTCCAACGCGGTTACCGGGAATCGCCTGCGCGATACCAAGGTCTAACGCTTCCGAAGTCTTCTCCAGCAGGCGCTTCATTGAATCACTCCCCTCGCCCACGATCAGCGTGCGAGCGTTGTCTCCAATGAATCCACGGTAACGCGCTACGACGTCCACCGTGATATTGTCGCCTTCCTTCAAGACGGTCTCGAGTTTACCAATGCCATGCACCACCTCGTCATTGACAGACAAGCAGGTGTAGGCCGGGAAAACCCGCGGGCCAACCTGGTAATTATAACAGGCACTTTCGGCACCGAACTCGGTGAACATCTTTTTGCCAGCCTGGTCGATGTCATAGGTAGTAATACCCGGTTCGACCAATTGGCAAAGGCGATCCAGAATCGTTGCGGCAATCACACACGCTTCGCGCACGGCCTGAACTTCTTCGTCCGGGCGGATTTGCTGATGGGTGCGACGGCGCAACATGAATCAAAGAACGGTTGGGTGGGAACGCACTTACAGCACAAAGCTGCGCACGACCCAAGATACGATACCCACTACGAGCAGGATGCCACAGGTGGTCCAGAGCATGCCTACGTTGAGGGATTTGACCTCAGCCACATCGACGAGTTGGCGCGTGCGCGAAGTCTTGGAGCGACTGCGTGCCTTGCCCTTCTTCAAGAAGCCGTCGTAGTGGCGGTTGAGGAGGAAAGTTTCAATCTGGCGCATCGTGTCGAGCGTGACACCAACGGCGATCAACGTGCCGGTGCCGCCGAAGAACTGCGAGACCTGCCAGGGAATGTTGAGCTGGTCGCCCAGAATCAACGGAAGGATCGCGATAACGGTGAGGAAGATAGATCGGAAGAGCG
>JBNNDZ010000173.1:0-3413 GCA_050285865.1 Puniceicoccales bacterium | reverse complement strand
AACCACCAACATTCGCCTGCTACTTGTCGACGACGAACCCGGCTTCACCCGGATGTTGGAACGCAACCTGAAGAAACGCGGCGGTTTCGAAGTCGAAGTCGTCAACGACAGCACGCTCGCCGCCCGAAGTGCTCGAAAATTCCTCCCGGACTTGATCCTCCTCGACATTCAAATGCCCGGCATCGATGGCGGAGACCTCGCGCGTCACCTCCGCGGCTTCCGCGAACTCGCCACCACGCCGATCCTATTCGTCTCAGCCATGGTCTCGCCCAACGAATCCCAGCAAGGTCTATTCGTCAGCGGCGGAGAACAATTCATGGCCAAACCGGTCGACGTCGATATCCTTCTGGAAGCCATCAATCAAATGGTGACGCAAAAGAGCAGTCGCGAAGACAACGAATGACAATTTTGGGCACACAAATAGACCTGCGCTTCAATGCCGAAGACGTCAGCCAAGTTATCATCGGCGCTTTTGCCCTTGCAGTTCCCATCGCATTTACGGAGGAAGCATGGCGTCTTGGAGAAGAGTTACCATGGCCCAATTTGTTACTGCTGGTCGCCCTCTCACTTGGCTTCCTCTGCATTTTCTCTTATCACAGCACCTTCTCCGGACGAATCGACCGACGCTTCGTAGCATTTGGTCTCCGCGTAATTATCGCCTATTGCATTGCCCTGTTGGTCGTGGCACTGGTGTTACTAACCCTGAATCGATTACCACTTTTGACCGAACCCATTATAGCGATGAATCGAGTATTAGTAACCGGGATGCCCGCGTCGATGGGGGCTATCATGGTTGATGGCATTGATAAAGAATCTTGGAGCGAGTAAAACGCTTTTTCATGGCGCTGGCCACTAGCATCATTATGGTGACGCCCATTCCGCGCTATGTCCGACCCTACCCGTACCGAAGAAGACGCTTGGATGCGCGCCGCGCAGGACGGCGATACCGATGCCTTCGGTCATTTATTTCGTCGCTATCATGCACGCACCGTCCGGTCGCTCATTGCGATGATGGGCGGTGAAGAAGCAGCCCAACCCGTAGCACAAGAGGCCTGGGTAAAAGCTTGGAATAAACGGGCGAATTTTAATTTCCAGTCATCGTTTTACACTTGGATGCATCGCATTGCCACCAACACCGCACTCGATGCACTACGCGCCAGGAAACGGCAGTCCCTGCGCGAAACACCGATGGAGCACCTTGCTGAGCGCCCCGCCAAAGAGCCAAATCCCGCCGAACGCGCCCTGCAAAAGGAGCGCTGGCAACAATTTCAACTCGCCCTCAACCAACAACCCCACGACCAAAGAACCACACATGTTTTGCGGGAAATGAATGGTTACAGTTATCAGGAAATCGCCGACTTGCTCGAATGCAAAATCGGCACCGTGATGTCCCGACTGCACGCCGCCCGCCAAAAACTAGCCCAAATCTGGAACGCCAAGTCATGATAGCCCGACTCTTCATCCTACTCACCGCATTCGCATTCGCGCTCGCGCCCACCTCAGCTCAAGCTCAGGAAACCGCGCGTATCGAAGTCATCCTTGTGATGGCATCCAACTCCGGCCAAGGCGTCGACCCCAGTCTCAAGCCCTATGCCGACACCCTTCAGCGCCTGTTCGCCTTCAACTCCTACCAGCAGCGAGACCGCAAACAACTAAGCATTCCCATGCCCGGTGGCCAAACCACCAACCTCTTCGGCGGCACCACGCTTCAACTCGGTTTACAATTGCCCGCCGATGGCAAACTCCCAGTCGACCTCAACTGGCAACGGGGCAAAGAAAAGCTCCTTCGCACCGTGCTGCGCCTCAATCCTGGCACTCCGGCCATCGTAGGCGGCCCACAGGCAGAGAACAATACTGGCTCCTACCTGCTAATCGTCAACTGGAGAAGTTAGGCGATTCACTGACAACCAGTTGCCTTTCCAAAAATTCATTTTCCTTTTCTACTTGCACCGTTTCTAATTCGGGCTAAACAAGACCCTTTTCCCAGACGCCACCTTAGCTCAGTTGGTAGAGCGGTGGATTTGTAATCTCCAGGTCGTCGGTTCGACTCCGACAGGTGGCTCCACTTTGATAATCAAGGACTTAGGGAATTCTGGTCGGCCTAAAAACCACACTTCAAATCCGCATAGTCACGTCATAGTCACGTTAAAATCGCCTTGGCGGTGATCTTGCCGTTGGTCATGCCCACGGCCTTTTCGATCACGGCCTCACGCTTGGTCGGTATGGTAGCGGGCAGAAGAAAGGGCGGCAGGATGCAGCCTGCCGCCCTCTTGGAGCAATATACCTTGAACAAGGGCTATTCGGCCCAAATTTAAACTACCGATTGCAGCGTGGCCAAGTTCTCTGCGCGAAATGCCGACCGTGCTGCTCCAGGCTGCATTGCCCGGTATTGCGCCAAGACTGCTGCGGCCTCTGTGGTGACGGCCTGCGGGCTTGCTACGGATTGGCTTGCACCGTGCACGGGTTGCTTGGCGGGCTTCATCGGTCCGGCGGCGAAGTCAAATCGCATTGCAGCATCAGGACTGGCGAGCAAATCCGATGCGAACAGAGCGCGGTCTGTGACGCCCACAATCAAGGCTGGCGCGGTTGGGTCGGTGGCGCGGGCAGGATTGCGGGCAAGGGCGGCGCCTTTGACTTTTCCCTCTGCAACTCGCTTCTCGGCGGTAGCTGCGACATAATCCTCATTAAGCACGTCCTTGCCGGAGTCGCGTTTAAACATGGCAAGCGTATCGCGGGCGCGCAGGTCGGCGGCAAGCTCATTGCCACTTAGGCGAACGCCAAACTTGCGCACAATATCATTGCGGGCAGTCAGTGCGGCGGCGGCTTTAACAGTGTCGGATGCACCCTCAAGCTCTGCCGAAATCACAATCTCGCGCTGTAGGGCACGTTGTCTGTGCCGGGCTAGCCAACGGTTGAAGCGTTCTTTCGCAAACTCGCGAGCCTCTTCGTAGGTTTCCAACGTGTATTTTCTCGACGCGTCTAGAACGCTGATTGTCTCAATGGCCTTACGCTCCATGCGTCGGGGCGGATTAGCTCCAGTAAACCGCGCATCGGCGGCAAACTCGCTGATTGTAAGGTGTTGGCCACTCTCGGCAAACTCCTGAATGCGAGTTACGACGTATACTTTCCCGGCCTGCGGTTCAGGAGCCTTAAGAACGCCTCCTATGGCCTCAATTGAGGCCCTCTGTGGTGCATTGGCAGGGTCATCCCATAGGGCAGCATTTTTCCAATAGTGGTAGAAATCGGCCTCGAACTTCTGGAGCTCGGCACGGTTGGCCAGCGTAGTCCCAACTGCGACCGGGAAGTCACTGTCAGAGAGCTGCTTTCCATAATAAGGCCGTTGATTGAGTTTCGCTGCATCTTCAGCATTACGTGGGATCGGTGTGGATATCATAATTTTGAGTTGGGTTGAG
>JBNNDZ010000172.1:0-4073 GCA_050285865.1 Puniceicoccales bacterium | reverse complement strand
TATTGATGGCATTTTCGGCGAGGTGTCTTGCGGCGTAAAGGAGCTTGTCGTGATGGACGGGAGTCTTACGGTTGGTCTTGGCAGGTATGACAGCGGCGCTTACCTGTTGCATGACACCTTCACGTATGGCGTCGCTGTCGTATCCCTTGTCTGCGATGACGGCCTCGGGAGTTTGCACACACTGCCTGAGCAAGGCCAGGGCTTGGGTGCAATCGGCTCTTTCGCCGCCAGTGACGATATACTGCAAGGGGTAACCAAGAGCATCGCTAAGCAAGTGTATTTTACTGCTAAAGCCGCCTTTGGAGCGGCCCAGAGCCTGAGCATCCTGACCGCCACGGGCTCCGGCTGCGTGTTGATGGGCACGCACGACGGTTGAGTCGATCATGAGCCACTCGGAGTCGGCGAAGCGTTCGCGCAGACTCCCCAGGATGCTAGCCCACAAGCCCTCCCGGCTCCAGCGACGGAAGCTGTGTGAACACTCTTCCAAGGGCCGAAGAAGTCAGGCAAGTCCGACCACGGGCTGCCAGTACGCAAAACCCAGAACATCGCCTCGACCATCAATCGGTCATCTTTGGGCGGACAACCTCGAATCAGGTATTTTGTATCACGGGATTTGAGCCGGTGTGCGTTAATTTTAGAATAATCGCATCTGTTAGTTTGTTGATCGGGCTCGCTAGTTTGGCTTATTTAATCAAGTTAAGCATTCAGTTTACCACTGATCCGTTTACCGAAGAATGGATGCAACAGGATATTAATCAATGGGCGATGAACACAGGCGATGGCAGCATGAAACGCGAAGAGCTATTGAACGCTTATGAATCAAAGTTATACAACCAGCTCAATTTGGTCCAAAGTCAGGTTGAGCCATCCCGTGGACGTGGGCATTTTTTTGCCGAGCAATAAAACGCTACCCAATTGCTCAATATTGTGCTATTTTTGAGTTATAGAATGAAAGGCTATAGCTCATGAAATGGAACTGGCAGAGGGATGATTGGCCCAATTTCTCCTACCAGCCCGAAAAACTGGAAGCGTTGGAGAAGCAATTTCTCCAGGAATCCGGCGTGGTTATTGGCGCTTATAAGCATCTAGGCGAGGGGGATAAGGACGTGCTTAAAGTGGACCTGCTTAGCACGGAGGCGCTGAAAACTTCCGAAATCGAAGGAGAATTCTTAAATCGGGAAAGTTTGCAGTCCTCCATCCGCCGTCAATTCGGCCTGCATGCTGACCGGCGCAAGGTTTCGCCTGCCGAGCAGGGCGTGGCGGAGATGATGGTCCATCTGTATCGAAGCTTTGCCGAGCCTTTATCACACGAAATGCTATTCGAATGGCATGAGCAGCTGATGAACGGGCGGCGCGATTTGAAAGAAATCGGACATTACCGGACTCACGCCGACCCGATGCAGGTTGTCTCTGGTTCTCTACATGAGCCCAAGGTGCATTATGAAGCGCCGCCGTCGAAGCAGGTTAAGCAAGAGATGAACGCCTTCATCCGGTGGTTCAATGCAACCGCGCCCGGATCGAAAAGAGCGTTACCCACACTGGCGCGCAGCGGGATTGCACACTTGTATTTCGAGAGCATCCACCCCTTTGAAGATGGCAATGGCCGAATTGGTCGGGCTATATCCGAAAAGGCGTTGGCGCAGGGTATCGGCGAACCATCCTTGACTGCTTTGGCGCACCAAATTGAGCAGGGCCGCAAGGATTACTACACCCAGCTTGCGGCAGCCAGTCGCGGAAACGAAGTGACCGATTGGTTGAAGTATTTTGCGCCACTGGTGCTGGCGGCACAGCGTCGCACCGAAACCCACATTCAATTCCTGATCGACAAGGCGCGGCTTTTTGATCGGCTCCAAGCCAGACTGAATGAGCGCCAAGAGAAAGTGCTCCTTCGCATGTCCCGGGAAGGTCCAGAAGGGTTCGATGGCGGTCTTAGTGCAGAAAAATATATCGCAATCACCAAGACATCACGAGCGACAGCAACCCGTGACTTAGCTGAGCTCGTGGAACTGGATGCGCTGAAGAAGACAGGCAAATTACGTCACACCCGCTACTGGCTCAATGTCCGTCCAACATAGACTAAAGTTATAGCCAACGTCTACTAATGCCCGCCCATGAGAGCCCAGCGATACATTACGTAGAGCGCCATGTTCTCGCTCATAAGCTTACATGGATTGTTCTTTGTGGTAAACAAGCATTCACCTTGACCGCTGAAAGAATGCAAACGCTCCAGCAGTCGAAGCGCTTGTCTCGATAGTAGCACGATGTGGGCATAGCCTGCTTTTATCCGCTTTGGCGGGATTTGCCATTCAGCTTTTTGCACGTCAAATTTACGCCATCTTGCGCCTTGCGTGTTTTCAAAATACTTTTGAAGCCATCGCAGATGTTCCCCTCTGCGCGTCCGTAACCAAGCTAACCGCGTAGGCGCTTCCGTTCAGCCGCGCATGCTTAGTCAGGCGAACAAAGCCAAAATACAATTCTAAGCTAATGGGGAAACAAAAGTGAAACAAACTGGGATTGCGAGTAACTTTTAATTGTAATCTGTCAGTATCACGGAAAGAGTTCACGTTCAGCAATTGAAATTTTGACCGCTAACATCATCTCCGTGAAATCAACGTTACTGTTACTAACCACACGCAGGCGTGTAGTGCACTATCTCCTCGGCTTCCTGCTATCCATCGCCGCGCTAAGCGCTGAACCGGTCGCGGTGCTGGTCGATCAGGCACCCTCAATGAACGGGGGAACGATCGATGGTGACATCTGGATGCTCAGCGGTCAGGGCGGCAATGTGAACTCCGGCTTCACGCTCGATGGCGACTGGCGCTTTCCCGGTACGCCAAACTTCAATTTCAACGGCACGCCGAATTACGACGGTATTGAGGAGGGTGAGGGCAGCGCGTCACCAAGCGGCTATTGGTGGACGATTAACAGCGAAGTTTCCTTGGGGGCCTTGCTCACGCAAATCGACCCCGTCCCGCTGCTCCCCACCAGCGCCGTACAAAGCCCTTCTGGTAATCGAACTGTCCATCTGAACTCTGCGTCCGATTCTCCCGGCGACTTTTCCACCTGCGCAACCTGACGATTCAAAACCAATACGGCGACCTCACCGTCCCGCCAGGCACGTACGGTGACTTTACGATCAACCAGCCCAACGGCATAATCCTTGGTGTTCCCGGTGCAGAGGAGTCCGCAGTCTACCATTTCCAGCGGATCAACCTTAACGGTCCGGCCAGCATCACAGTGGTCGGGCCGGTCGAGATTTATCTCAATAATAGCTGGTACGCCAACGGGACTATCGGCAATCCTAGCCATCCCGAATGGCTCACGCTGCATATACCCCATGGCGATTTCACCCTCAATAGTGGAAGCCGGTTGGATGGATTGGTCATCGCGCCCAACGGCCGGGTGACAGTTAACGGCAACACGATGCTGCGTGGCGGAAGCTCCAGCAAATACTTCACCCTCAATAGTGGCGGCCAGGTGATCGGCGCGGACTTGGTCTTTCCTGAAGGCGGTGGCAATGAAAACCAGGCACCGACTGCCAACGCGGCCAGCTTCACGTTGGCGGAGGATACAGTTTTGAACGACACGCTGACCGGTACCGATCCGGATGGCGATGCACTCATCTACACCCTGGCTTCCGCGACAACTAACGGCGAATTGACCCTCAACCCGGGCGGTTCGTTCTCCTATTCGCCAAATGAAAATTTCAACGGCGTAGATAGTTTCACGTTCACGGTTTCGGATGGCTCGATCACATCTACATCTGCAACGGTTAGCTTGACCATCACCGCAGTCAACGACGCCCCACTAGCAACGGCGGCCTCCTATGTCACGAATGAAGACACTGCCGTCGGCATCACGTTAACGGGTTCGGACGATGACCTTGATACCCTGGTCTTTTCCATCGTCACCATCCCGTCCCATGGCACGCTCAGCGGTACCGCGCCTGATTTCACCTACACACCGGATGCAGACTTCGACGGCACCGACAGCTTCACCTTCACGGTAAACGATGGAACAGAAACCTCGGCATCAGCTACAATCAGCCTTACCATCCATAGATCGGAAGAGCA
>JBNNDZ010000171.1:0-5452 GCA_050285865.1 Puniceicoccales bacterium | reverse complement strand
GCAAAGAAGAGTTCCTCAAGGCAGGCGGCGAAAGCTTTTTCCAGATCCCCTGCCTCAACGACCACCCGGCGTTTATACAATTCCTCGGTGGGCGGATTGACCAGTGGATTGCGGATTGCGCGTAACATGCTGATTGCGCACAATCACGCGCAATAAAACATGGAATTCTGGCAAGATCGCGCACTTACGGGCACCGGCTGTATCTTCTACGGGCTGGCCTTCCTGTACGCGCTCACCGCCATGCTCCGGCGGCGGGAGTATCCGCACATCGTCTTTGTTGCACTGCTCGTTGGTGGCTTTGTTTTCCAGAGTTTCGGATTATATGTCAGGGGCCTGGAATTGGGTGCCTTTCCGCTGACAAATACCTTCGAGGTCTTTCAGGTTCTGGCTTGGTGTTCAGTCGGGATGAATTTCATCCTACGCCAACTCTTTAAATTGCGCCTGCTCAATTTCTTTTCCTCAGCCTTTGCCTTTGGGTTGTCATTTATCGCATTGGCCGTGGGCAGTTGGGATGATGTTTCCCCGCCGCTAACCATCAACGGCAGCCCCTGGGTCGGCTTCCATGCCGCACTGGCTGTATTCAGTTACGGCGTATTTGCCGTGCTCGCATTGACCTCCCTGATGTACCTCCTGCAAGACTTTGCCCTGACACGGAAAAAAGCAGGTCGCTGGTTCAGCATGCTCCCGGCCATCCGCCAACTGGAGAGCATCAACATCAAGCTGATCGGTGTCGGTGTTTCGCTGTTAACCGTAGCCGTGGCGATCGGCTTCCTTAACTGGCTCCAGGCCCCAGGTGCGGTGAGCCTGCTCAAGCTCGGAATCGCACTCGGCGTTTGGCTAGCATATCTGGCAGTGATGATACTGCGCAAGCGACGCAAACTCCTGGCGAGACGCTTTGCCCAAGCCTGCCTGGCGCTATTTGTCGTCGCGTTGATTTCACTCTGGCCGCTGACCCGTCGCGACCTTTCCCACCCGTCCAACAACGGCGTGAGCTACCTGGACAATGCCCGAAAATAACGGCATATCGCTGTTCGTGCTCGGCAGTTCCCACCGCACCGCATCGCTCGAGGTGCGGGAGCGCCTCGCACTAGCACCCGAGCGCGCGCAGCACCTGGCCGAGGAATTGCGCAGCCGACGCGCCGTCGACGAATGCCTGATCCTCAATACCTGCAACCGCGTCGAGATCTACGGTGTGGCGAAGGCTGGCGAGCTCAAGCAATCGCTCCTTGCCCAGCTTTCCGCGCTTCACGGAGTCCCCGCGCATGAGCTGGAAAACCACAGCTATTGGCTGACTGGTGAAGACGCCGTGCGCCATGCTTTTGAAGTCGCCGCCGGGCTGGACTCGCAAATGGTGGGCGAAAACGAAATCCTCGGCCAACTCAAGGAAGCCTACGCCAGCGCCTCCGAACGCAACCAAACGGGCCGCACGCTCAACCGCGTTTTCCAGAAAAGCTTTCAAGCCGCCAAATGGGTCCGCACGCACACCGGCGTCAGCAAAGGCCAGGTGAGCATTGGCAACATCGCCACCGAGTTGGCGGTCCGCGTTTGCGGTGATCTCGCCGAAGCGCACGTGGTCCTGCTCGGCTCGGGTGAAGTCGGCGAAAAAACGACGCAGGCACTCGTCAGCCGGGGCGCGGAACGCATCATCGTGGCCGGGCGTAACATCGTCAACGCCCGCGCCCTGGCGGACCAGTTTCTCGGCGCGGCGACTGGCCTGGACAAGATTCCACAGTTGCTTGCGCACGCCGACATCGTCATCGGCGCAACCTCGTCCCCGCATCCGCTGGTGACCGCCGAACTGCTCGCGCCCATCATGGCTGATCGCCCGGAGCGCCCGCTCATTGCAATCGATACCGCCCTGCCCCGCGACATCGCGGGAGACGTTGATGACCTGGAGAACGTTTACCTCTACAATCTCGACCACCTGGCCGACATCGCCAACGAAAACCTCCGCGCCCGCGAAGCCGAAGTTGCCACGGCAAAGGAAAACCTCCTCGAACGCGCCCGCAAACTCTGGGAGCACTTGGTGCGGTAACGTGGTATCAGGTAAGTTTGACGCAAAAGAGGCGGCGAGCCGCCGCACTCCAAAACGGAACTGCCGCAAGCCTACGCCATCCAGCGGGCGAGCCATTCGCCTGCGCCGTTGGCCTGACCTTCACCGAGCAGCTCCCGCAATTCCGGCGCGGCCGACATAGGTTCTCGGGTGGCAACAACCCGCTCCAACTCAGTGGCGAGCGGCAACGCTTTCGCAGCGCCCTGAAGGTATTCAGGGTATGCCGCACGGCGTAAGAGCAGGTTCGCGATGCCCAGGTAGGGAATCTTGACCAACGTCCGCGCCAGCAGGTATGTCCACAGATTTGCGCGGTAGACGATGCAGCCGGGAATACCCGCCAATGCGACCTTGAGCGACATCGTCCCGGAACTCGTCAGCACCGCTGAGGCCGCGATTGGGGCGTCCGCCGGAAGCAACTCCACACGCCCTTGCGCGCCTGCTTCGGCGATCAACTTTTCCAGTAATATTCGCACGGTCTCGCTCGGATAAAGCGTCACCGCGCGACATTCCGGGTGCGACTTTGCGAATGCCAAAAACGCCTTCAGTTGGACGGGAAAAATGCGCCCCACCGGCGCAAGTCGGCTTCCGGGCAAAAGTAGAATCGGACCGTCCGGATCGTAAGTCAGCCCGAGGTCGAATTCGTCCGCCACAAACGGGTGCCCAACGAATTCAACGGGCAAATCCGTGTCGGCGTAGCTTTCGATCTCGAAGGGAAAAATTACCGCAAGAGAATCGAGCAACTCCGCCATTTTGAAACGTCGGTGCCCCTTCCAGGCCCAGATTTGCGGGCTAATATAATAGAGCAACTTGATTTCGCCGCCACCTTTTGCCGCAAGGCCTTCTTTGACCAGTCGCTCCGCCAGCCGGAGGTTAAAGCCCGGGTAATCAACAAAACAGATGGCCCGGGGACGATACGCATGAATCCACTCCACCGTCGCATCGAAGAGCTCCTTGAAGAAGCCGTAGTTCTTCAAGACCTCCACAAAGCCGACGACTGAATGATCGACCAGATCGAAAATCACCTGCGCCCCGGCAGCCCGCAATGCATCACCACCGAGCGCACAAACCGTCGCGCCGGGCATACGCTGACGCAAGTCCGTCAACATCGACGCAGCATGTTGGTCCCCCGAATGTTCCCCGGAAACAATCAGCAAATCCGGCCGCGATTCCGGCACCGGCAGTTGGATCGATTCATTCACGATTTAAAAAGGTAGGGCGCAGCCTCCAGGCAAGCCGCGGCGTCAGAGTGGTTTGCGAAATCCCCACTGATAGGATGGCTAGGCGCGCGACGTTGCGCAAAATGGTAGGGAGGGCTGGCCTCAGCCCTCCGTGCGTCACGCCTGTTCGTGGAAAGCGATGCAGGCGAGCAAGTCCATGCATACGTGGCGGAGGCTTGAGGCCAAGCCTCCCTACCCCAAGCATTCCTACCTCCAACCATACGCCGCGGCTTGCCTGGAGTCTGCGCCCTACCCGTGGAAAAGTCTTCGTCCAGGTGAGTCCCAGCCACGTATTCGCTATCCGCAATCATTTTGCCTTCTCCGCGCTTTCCCGGATTTTCTCCGTGACTTGCAGGGCGACTTCGAGCGCGGTTTTGCCAAGCTGTCCATCCACCTTGGGCGAGGTTTGATTGCGAATCGCATCTGCAAAGGCCGCCAGTTCCAGGGCGAGTGGTTCGCCCTTCTCGATGGGGATATTCTTCTTACGCAGGCCGAGCTTGGTCTTGCGGATCAAGTGGCCCTTTTGTTCGGCAAAGTTCAGTGAAAGATAGGCGTTGGACTGGAACACGCGGATTTCGCGCACGGGTTTCAGGCTCACCCGACTGGTGTTGATGTTCGCCACGCAGCCATCCGCAAAGGTCAGACGGGCATTGGCGATATCTTCCGTTTTCGTCAATACCTCGACCCCGACCGCGTCGATACGCTCCAGTGGCGAACGCACGAGCTGCAAGATCACGCCGATGTCGTGAATCATCAAATCCAAGACGACGCCGACCTCCAGACCGCGCTGCTTGAACGGTGCCAGGCGGTCACAGGTGATGAAGCGCGGGCCAGTGACATTCTTTTCCAGAAAGCTCATCACCGGGTTAAAATGTTCGATATGCCCCACCTGTACCACGCGTCCAGCGTCCTTTGCCGCGGCGAGGATCTGCTCGGCCTCGGCGAGGTTGGTGCACAGCGGTTTCTCAATCAACAAATGGCACCCCTGCGCAAGCAAGGTCTGCGCAACGGCACAGTGGTAATCCGTCGGCGCTACCACGCTGACCGCTTCACACGCCTCCCCGAGCGCCTCCAGGGAATCGAACACGCGTCCACCATGCTCGGCGACGATCTTTTTCGCGCGTCGCGAGTCGACGTCATACACGCCGACCAACTCCGTTTGCGGGAGGGCCGCGTAAAGCCGCGCGTGATGCTGGCCCAGGTAGCCAACTCCGGCCACGCCGCATTTGAGAGGCGGAAATTTGTTACTCACGCGCCGAAGCTTGTCTGCCTTCGCGCGCAATAGCACGCGTAAAGTTCGAGGTCATCGGCCCGAAGACCGATGACCGCGTTAACTTTGAGCGTATAACGCTCGAGCTAGCAGAGCGAACGACGCTCTAGTATGCCGTTTCTGCCACCGGAATGCCCGCACGGCGGTCATCCAAACGGTAGAGCACATAGGCCGACGCCAAGAAAATCTGAGTGAATGCCCAGAAATCAAAAACGCCGATCCAAAGCAACGACCAGCCGTGCATCCACAAGCCAACCGTAAACGGAGCGATCAGGATCAGCACCGCGATCGCCAATGTCCGTAACATTTTCGTTTCCATATCGTAACAATTGCCATTTTTGGCGAAAAATCAAGTCATACTTCAAACTTGCAGAATTTCCTTATGTCGCGTTGCGTACTGCTTATGAGCTCCACTGCCTCGTCCAAGGTAAAAATCGGCCTGGTGCAAATGGCCATGGTCGCCGATCCCCGCAAGAACGTCGCCAAGGCGCAAACGCTCATTGCTGATGCCGCCAAGCAGGGCGCGCAGGTCATTTGCCTGCCGGAAATGTTCAACACGCTTTACTTCTGCCGCACGCAGGATACAGCGCAATTTGACCTGGCCGAGCCCATCCCCGGGCCCACCGTCGAGGCCATGCAAAAGACTCCGGCTTCCCCTGCACGGGCCGCCTCAATGGCGGCGTTAAGCGCCAGCAGGTTGGTCTGGTCCGCAATGTCCGTAATAACGTTCATAACCTGGCCAATGCCTTCGGCACGCTGACCCAGCTCGCCCATGCTGGTGCGCAGGGCTTCGGACTGGCGGGCAACTTCGGCAATGGCGGCCATGGCTTCGTCCACCACGCCGGAACCTTCCTGTGCCTGATCGCGGGCCTGCGTGGCCTGTTCCGCTGCGGAAGAGGCATTGCGGGCTAC
>JBNNDZ010000170.1:0-7821 GCA_050285865.1 Puniceicoccales bacterium | reverse complement strand
GGTTGGGGACCAACCGCGCTACCTGGGAATTCTCCTTGCTTCGCGGCGCGGGGAGGGCCACGATTATCTCATGCGTTATTGCCTCACTCTTACCCTGTCGGCCCTCAGTCTGTTTTTCGTTGCGTGTGGTGGCGATCAATCCGAGCCGTTGATCGACGTCAACGAAGAGAAATACGCGGAAACGCATAACCGGCCCCCGAATGAGTCGGGCACAGTCGAGGTTGTTAACCGCACAATTTCAGTTAATCTCCAAGTCCCGTCGCCCGCCTGGTCGGTAAAGATCGAATCAGTCTGGACCGTCGGCGACGAAACCTGGGTCATTTCCCGTCTGTCGAATTCCGGCGATCCCGCCGCGCAGGTCATCACGGAAGTCAGCGACTCGGTGACGGTCACCACGCCCAAGCTTTCCCCGGTTTATTACGTATTGGGCAAGACGTTTGGCGGCATCAGCGAAGGCCCGGTAAAGTTCATCGATAGCCTTGATGAAATCCAAACGGGCCTCGATTCCGGCGAACAAATCTGGCCCAAAAACTAAACCGGTAGGGAGGCTTGTCCCCAAGCCCCCGTGCGTCACGCAGGACGGGCTTGCGCGGTCTAAGTGATTCACTATCGCAACGTGACGACTTTCGTGCCGCCCGGAGGGCTGAGGCCAGCCCTCCCTACCTTTTGCGTGCAGTAAGGTAGGGCGTAGCCTCCAGGCAAGCCGCACGCCAGATCCCCTGCGGCCACGCCCTTCTCATAAAACGCCGAAAACACCTTGGCGTGCGGGCGATTCTGGGTATGCTGTTACGCAATGAACCTCTACGAAACCGAACCGCTGCTCGCCCAGTATTTGCTCTTTCACTACGGGACCGACAACGAAGTGCTTCCCTATGCATTTGGCCCGAAGAGCGCGTTGGATTTCCCCCGCCGCTGCGTCGACGAACTGGTCGACCGGGAAACCTTGTCCGCCGATGCGCGGGCGCTGGACATCGGCTGCGCGGTGGGGCGGGCAAGCTTCGAGTTGGCGCGTCATTGCGGGTCGGTGATCGGTATCGATTTTTCTGCGGCTTTCATTGAAGCGGCGCAAACTTTGCGGGACAAAGCTTTGCTGGATTACTCGCGTCCCCACGAGGGCGAGGTAACGCTTCGCTCGGTTGCAGCAGTTCCCGAAGGCATCGATCGCGACCGCGTTGCTTTTGAAACTGGCGATGCCTGCGACCTGCGCGCAGACCTCGGCACTTTCGATCTCGTGATGGCCTGCAACTTGATTTGCCGCCTGCCCGAGCCGATGAAATTCCTCGACCGCGCGCGCGAACTGGTGAAGCCCGGCGGGCAACTGGTCATCACGACGCCCTTTAGCTGGCTGGAGGAATACACCCCGCGCGACAACTGGCTCGGCGGTCTTCCGGAAAAAACAGACTCCTTCCTCGGCTTACGGGAGGCGCTCGAGCCCGCCTTTGAACTCGAGCTCGAACACGACATGCCGATGTTGATTAAGGAGCACGCCCGGAAATACCAGTGGACCGTCGTTCAAGGCACGCGCTGGCGCCGGAAGTGAGCTTTGCAATGCAAAGCTCAATCGGCGTGAATGCAAGCGCCCGCGAAGTCACGCGAATGGACACGAAGTCCAATGGCTTGGGGTAGGCTGTTTTTAGATTCAGTGCTTCGCGTTTTCGCTCAAGCTAGCTCCTTGCATTCGCACGTTGAAGGTCTGTTCATCGGCAGCAAGCGGGGGCGCGGGTGAGTGCTGCAATCTGTTTCTCGGCTTGAGCAAGGGAATGCTGGAGGCGCTCATCCTGAAATTCATCGTAGCCAATGCGGACGAACTCCGCTTGGCCCAGCCCGATAAAATTGAAGACGGTTTGCAGGTGCGGCTCCAAGTGGTTCATGGGCCAGAATGCCCCGCCGGGGTGCATCGCGCCGTCGCCCGCCGAGACAATGACCGTGACCGGCTTAGGTTGAAGCAGGGGGCTATAGGGGTTGGTTTTGTTGGTAGGATCGAAGCCGAAGGTGACCCCGGCGCGGACAACTTGGTCGACCCAGGCCTTGAGTTGGGCCGGCGGACCAAAGTTGTAAATCGGCGTGCCGATCACGATGGCGTCCGCGCGCTGAACTTCGTCGATGAGCTCATCACTGATCGCGAGCGAGTTGCGCATTTCGGGCGTGTGCTGCTCGGGTTGTGAGAATGCAGCCGAGATCCACATTTCGTTGACGGGTGGAGGCGGAGCAACGCCGATGTCGCGCTGTATGACGACTGAGCCGGGACGCTGGGCTGTCCATTGTTCGGTAAAACTGTCGGTGAGCCGACGCGTGATCGAGCGCGTGCGGCGCCCGCTGGAGTTGATGACTAGGAGCGTTTCCATGCCCCCAGTATATACGAGGGGCGGCATCCTGTTTAGTCTCAATAAAATGAGTTACTCACACTTTTGTGAGTGGTTTGGATTGCGCCGGCGCAGGTAGTCATTGCCCCACTCTTCAAGCCGGTCGAGGATTTCACCCAGCGTCCAGCCAAACTCGGTCAGTTCATAAACAACGCGTACCGGCGAATCATCAATCACGCTGCGCTTCACCACGCCATCGTGCTCTAGTTCGCGCAACTGCTTGGTTAATGCCTGCGCAGATACTTGCGGAATGGCCGCCTGCAGTTCGGAATATCGCCGCCGCTGCATGTGCAGCTCATACATGATAAATGGCTTCCAACGCCCACGCACGACATCCAACGCCGCTCGCACCCCGCACTGCTCTTGCAGCGGATCGATGGGGGCTGATTGCATCTTGTTGGATGCAGCGCTGTCCGGGTCGTTCATGGGCGCGAACTTAGGGTAGATTAAGGAATCTGGCAAGTCCGGGTCGTGGTCGCAGTACTTGACTTAGCTAAGAATGCATGTATCATGGCTAACTATGGAAGTGAAGACCGGAGTGCTTAAGAATCAGTTAAGTCGTTATTTACGTCACGTTCGGGAAACGGGAGAGACGGTGACTGTGCTCGACCGGGATACGCCGGTGGCGGAGTTGCGTCCGGTTCGCGAGCAGCAGGGGCCACGGCGGCCGAGTGTCTGGGATATGCGACAACGCGATGAGGAAGTTAATGGCAGGTGGACTGAGGACTTTGAACTGCCGAAGCGACGAACTGCGAAACGTAAGCAAAAGAACCCGCTGGATTGATGGAGGCCACACATTTGCTGGACACTTCGGTTTACTCGCAGGTGCTGCGACCAAAGCCGAATCAAGCATGTATTGGCCGCTGGGAAAACTTGGGCGACCAAGCCATTTGTGTTTCCTCCATTTGCATTGGTGAGCTGGAGTTTGGCCTTGAACTGAAGGATTCAGAAAAGCTCTGGGCGCGTTACCGGCAAATATTGTTGGGGCGCTTTGTTGTGGTTGATTTTGATGCTCGTGTAGCGTCGGTGTTTGCGCGAATTAAAGCCCAGCAGCAACGAATTGGTAAACCAGTCGATGATTTTGATCTATCCATTGCGGCATGCGCAGTGACTTATGATCTCACGTTGGTAACGTTGAATGCTCGTCACTTTAGCCTCATCGATGGTTTGACTTGGGAAGATTGGAGTCAGCCTTAATCAAACAAAAAGCCCCCGGGATTAACCGGGGGCTTTGTTTTGCAAAGTTGCTTTGCGATTAGAAGTAGGCTTGCGGTGCTTTACAATTTGCGGAGCAAATCCAAAGCCCGCGGGGGCTCCCCGCCTACTTCTTTTCGTTGCGCTTTTGAGCTTCGGCGATGACGACTTCCGCGATGTTGCGCGGGGCCGGTGCGTAGTGCGAGAACTCCATGGAGAACTGGCCACGACCGGAGGTCATGCCGCGCAGGTCACCGATGTAGCCAAACATTTCACCGAGCGGTGCGTCTGCCTTGATGCGGATACCGGTGTTGGTCGGCTCCTGGGACTTGATCATACCGCGGCGGCGGTTGAGGTCACCAATGGCGTCACCGATGTAGTCCTCGGGCACGAAGACGTCGAGCTTCATGATCGGTTCGAGGATTTGCGGGCCTGCCTTGGGGATCGACTGGCGGTAGGCGGCCTTGGCGGCCACTTCGAACGCGATCGCCGAGGAGTCAACTGCGTGGAAGGCACCGTCGAGGAGGGTGAACTTGACGTCGACCAGCGGGTAGCCGGCGAGGACACCCTTGTCGATCGAGTTCTTGAAGCCCTTGTCGACTGCCGGCCAGAATTCCTTCGGCACGTTACCACCGACGACCTTGGACTCGAAGGAGTAGCCTTCGCCTGCTTCGGCCGGTTCGATGGAGTAGTCGATCTTCGCGAACTGACCGGAACCACCCGACTGCTTCTTGTGGGTGTAGCTGTCGTTGACGGCGTTCTGAATCGACTCACGGTAGGCGACTTGCGGCTTACCAACGGTCGCTTCTACGCCGTAGGTGCGCTTGAGGATGTCCACCTTAATGTCGAGGTGAAGCTCGCCCATACCCTTGAGGATGGTTTCGCCGGAATCTTCGTCGGTTTCAACGCGGAAGGACGGGTCTTCCGCAACCATCTTACCGATGGCGATGCCCATCTTTTCAGCCGCACCCTTGTCCTTGGGAGCAATCGCGATGCTGATAACGGGATCCGGGAAGACCATTGGCTCGAGCGTGCCGGGATTATCCGGATCGGCGAGCGTGTGACCGGTCTGCGTGTTCTTCATGCCGAGCAGAGCAACGATGTCGCCAGCTTGGGCGCCGTCGACTTCGTTACGGTCGTTGGCGTGCATTTCAATAATGCGGCCAATACGCTCGGTCTTCTTGGTGAAGGTGTTCAGAACGCTGTCACCCTTCTTGATCTTACCCGAATAGATGCGGGTAAAGGTCAACGCACCGTACTTGTCGTCCATGATCTTGAACGCCAGTGCGCGGAAAGGCTTGTCGACTGCGACGGTGGCAAACTTGCCGGTTTCGTTACCTTCGAGGTCCATTTCCGGCTGCGGTGCAACTTCGGTTGGGTTCGGCAGGTATTCGACAACGCCGTCGAGTACGTTCTGCACACCCTTGTTCTTGAAGGAAGAACCACAGAAGGTCGGGAAGAAGTCCAGAGCGATGGTGCCCTTGCGGATGCACTTCTTGATCTCCTCGATGGTCGGCTCTTCGCCGCCGAGGTACTTTTCCATGATCTCGTCGTCCTGCTCAACAGCGGTTTCGATGAGCTGCTCGCGGTAGGATTCGACGTCGTCCTTCATGTCTTCCGGAACGTCCTTGATCTCGTAGTTGAGCGGGTCGCCGGATTCGTCCCATACCCAGGCCTTGCGGGTGAGCAGGTCGACAACGCCGGTGAACTTGCTCTCTTCGCCAATCGGGAGGACCATGACCAACGGCTTGGCACCGAGGACTTCCTTCACCTGCTTGACGACGTTGTAGAAATTCGCGCCGATACGGTCGAGCTTGTTGACGTAGATTACACGTGCGACCTTGGAGTCGTTGGCGTAGCGCCAGTTGGTTTCGGACTGGGGCTCAACGCCGCCGGAACCACAGAATACACCGATACCGCCGTCGAGAACCTTCAGCGAGCGGTAAACTTCGATGGTGAAGTCAACGTGGCCGGGGGTGTCGATGATGTTGAAGCGGTGTGGCTCCCACTGTTGGGTGCTGCCGGGCCAGAAACAGGTGGTCGCGGCGGATTGAATCGTAATCCCGCGCTCTTGTTCCTGCTCCATGAAGTCGGTCGTCGCCGCACCATCGTGCACTTCACCCAGCTTGTGGATCTTGCCGGTGAGCTTCAAAATGCGTTCTGTGGTGGTCGTTTTACCGGCGTCAACGTGGGCGAAGATGCCGATATTTCGGTATTTGGATAGGTCTGTGGTCACGGTGGTTTACGGTTGGTGTAAAAGCCTCCAAAGAGGCAAAAGACGGTCCATGGAGCAGATATTTGCGCGCTTGACAAGCATAAGTCTCGATGGGGCGGGATTGAGCCGGTTTTTACCGGGTGTGGATTGTTGCTTATCCCCTCCTTATCTCCCAGTTCCCTCCCCCCCATCCGGCATCCCAATCCCGCTACAAATCCCTATCTCTATCGCTATCGATCTCTCAAGCCGTGTATTTCGATAGCGATGACGATAGCGATAGGGATGGAAATGCAACTGGCGGGAACGATGAATTTGGCTGCAACTGGCGGGCGCGGGCACGATATTCGGTGATTTTAAAAGATTGGCACCCGGGCGCGCACTTACCAATCTCATGGCATGTTGCGAATTCTCTCTGTTTTGGCCCTTGCTGCGGTATTCACTGGCTGTAATGCCACCGAGGAGGCGGTTGACTCCGATCGTCCGTTGAGCGAGAGCACCGGCAATGTCCTGGGTGAGCAAGGTAAGCGGCAAAAGCAGTCCGTTGATGGCATGTATGAGGCTGGCTCGCTCAACGACTACGAAAAAGAGCAGATGGATAAGGCAATTGGCAATTAGCTGAAATATTGGGGTTGATCGGGGCTCATACCCGGGAAAACATCCCATATGCACCACTCGGCTACTTTTACTAAATTATTTTCTGCTGCATTTATCTTATTGGCAGCGTCGACGCTGTCCGCGCAGCGCAATCACTTCTGGGTTTCGCCCGACGGAAATGACGCCAGCGACGGCTCGCGCGATGCCCCGTTTGCCACACTGGAGCGCGCGCGGGATGCCCTGCGGGAGCTGCCAGGCCATTTTGCGGGCGGCGTAGTCAATATCCACGGGGGCGTTTATCGCCTCAATGCTCCCCTGGAGCTGTTGCCGGAAGACTCCGGGCGTGGCTTCGGCCGCGTGACCTACCGCGCGGTCAAAGGTGAAACGCCGCACGTATACGGCTCGATTCCGGTCTCGGGTTGGACGCTGCATGATGCGGCCTTGAATATTTACGTGGCCAACGTCGGCCCGCAGCAAACCCGGCATTTCTTCGTCAATGGGCAGCGTGCCACGCGGGCACGAACTTCGGACTACCCGGTTAGCTTCGTTCCGCATTTCCAGGAAGATTTCAAGCCGGACACCTCCATCGACTGCGCGCCCGGCGTCCCGGTGACCGGTGGTGGCGGCATCGAATACATTGTCGATCCGCTCAATGATGCCCGCTGGCGCGATCCGCACACCTGGACGAATCAAGACCAGATCGAGGCCGTCATGGTGACCCAATGGAAGTCCATGCGTTGCCCGATCGAGCGCGTTACCGATAATCCCGGTGCGTTGGACCCCGCCAGTCGCATTATCGAAATGCAGACGCCGGGCTGGTGGAATGGTAATATGTTCCGCGACGCCTCCAGCGGCACGGCGGGCATTTGGAGCTTTTGGAACGTCAACTGGTTTGAAAACGCTTACGAGTTTCTCGACGAGCCGGGCGAGTGGTACCTGAATCAAACCACCGGTGACCTGTATTATATCCCCCGAATTGGTGAAGACATCCTGACGGCTGAGGCCGAACTGCCAGTGATCGAAAAACTGATCGACGCCAAGGGCAGCCCCGATGCTCCGGTGCAGCGCATCCGCTTTGATGGCATTACTTTTGCCTATGCAACCTGGATGGGGCCAAGCAGCAGTGATGGCTATATCGTCGATCAGAGCGGTTTCCATGTCGTGGGTGATGGGCACGAAACGAACATCATTGGGCACGTCCGCCACGTCGTCCGCACGCCAGGCAACCTGAGCTTCGACTACGCCAACAGCATTGAATTCATCAACAACGCCGTCCTCCACATGGGTGGCGTCGGGCTGGACTTCGGCCCCGGCTGTCAGCGCAACCGCATTACCCGCAACGAATTCTTCGATATTTCCTCCGCCGCAATCCAGTTGGGCGGAGTCGACAACGAATCCGCGCGCCCGTCGATCCGGCATGGTGGCACCCGCATGAACACCATCACCGACAACCAC
>JBNNDZ010000169.1:0-3730 GCA_050285865.1 Puniceicoccales bacterium | reverse complement strand
CGAAATAAAGGACGCGGCGGACATCCAGTCGGCCGCCGTCGCCATGCCGTTGGCTGCTGCGGGGACGCCGCGCCCGGCCACGTAGAAGCCTTTG
Source organism: Puniceicoccales bacterium (assembly GCA_050285865.1). Lineage (GTDB taxonomy): Bacteria > Verrucomicrobiota > Verrucomicrobiia > Opitutales > Cerasicoccaceae > Cerasicoccus. Next base: position 3,636 of record JBNNDZ010000169.1, on the reverse strand, counting down.
GTGTCGGCCACGCGGGCCCACCAGGCGATTCCCAGATACAGACCGAAGCTCAGTCCGACGAAAATGTAAGTCCAGGTGAGAACGCTCATTAGTTGGCCTCCTCGTTGAGTTGCGCCATTTCACGCTTATGCTTACGGTCGAGCGCGTTCATGCCGATCGCGTAGATTAGGATCAGGAACACGAACGTGATGATCGAGCCTTGTTGCGCGAACCAGAACCCAAGTGGGTAACCGGATCCGAACAAGCGCACGTCATCGAGCTTGTCGGCAAACAGAATGCCTGCGCCAAAGCTCACGGCTGCCCAAATAAAGAGCAGTCCCAGCGTTAATGAAATGTTCGCCCGCCAGTAGCGGTCAACGAGTTGCGTTTTCGAGAGGGGGGTAACGTCAGCCACGTGCGACAGGCTGAGTTATACCATATATTAGCGCAAGGATTATTACGGGTGCTTTGGATTGTCTGCGAAGAGTCAAAATGAATTGATATGCTCTTTGATTCCAGTCATGTTTACTGCATGTCTATAACCGATCAAGCGCTCGCACTATCGAAGCCGGAAAAGCTGAAGTTGATGGAAGCGTTGTGGAGCGATCTCAGCCAAGAAGGGGATGGATTCGAGTCGCCTACGTGGCATGAGGATGCGCTACAGGAGACGGAGCAAATGGTGTCAGAGGGAAAGGCGCACTTCGTCGATTGGTCAGAGGCAAAAGAGCGGTTGAGAAATTCATAACGTGAAGATTCAAATCCTCACATTGGCCGAGCGTGATCTGGCGTTAGGCGTGTCTTTTTACGAAGATCAATGCGCAGGATTGGGGGATTACTTTCTGGATTCTTTATCTTCTGACATCGATTCCCTCATGCTCTACGCAGGTGTGCATCGAAAGACGTTTGGTTATTACCGGTTGCTTTCGAGAGTTTTCCCTTTTGCGGTGTATTACAAATTAGAAGGCAATTTGGTAAGAGTGTTTCGGGTGCTCGATTGTCGGCAGGATCCTCGTAAGCTCAAGGAAGCGCTCGAATAGTTGGTTACCTGATCGGACTTTTTACCGCGTGAAGGCGTAGACGAATACGTTGACGCCGAGCTGGGTGTAAAAGCGGTGGGCGTAGTCGGAGATCTCAGGCGTGTAGTAGTAGCGGAATACCCGCCAGTCGCCATCGGGTTGCTGGACCCAGGCGGGCATGGCTTCCTCCTGGGTATAAATAATGTCTTGGCGGCCGTCTTCGCGGACTACTTCGAAACGGGTCCCGGTGTAGGCAGCTTCGGAGAGGCGTTCGGACAATCCTTCCGCGCCTTCTCGAATGCGAAAGCCGATAAAAGTCGTCCACTGATCAACTTCGTTTTTGCCCCAGCCCATCGCGAGGATAGGCATGCACAGCACGGCGAGGCGGCCATCGACCTCCAGCCCCATGGCGGAGTAGGTGCCCTGCGGCCACTTTTCATTCACCACGAAATCGCGCACGGTTTCCGGGAGGACGGTGGCGTCCGGCAGTCCGGCATGAAAGGAGCGAAAGAGCGAGTGATCGCGGGGCAGCGGCTTGAAGCGTGCGCTGGGATAAATCTCACGGAAAACGGTTTCCAGCTCCGGGCTGACACGCCACTCGGCGAAGCTGTGACTCTGCGAGTGGGCGGGGTCAGACTCGCGCAGGAAGTCGGCGTTGATGCCCGCGTCGATGTAGAGGAAGCCGCCGCGATCGAGGAAGCCGCGCAGGTTGTCCATTTCTTCCTCGGTGAGTTCCCAATCTGGGCGGTCGCCGAAATTTACGTAGCAAACAGGGTGCTCCAGCAGCTTGGGGTCGGCGAAGCTTTCGATGAATACCGGGTCCAGCCCGATGTCAAAGGTCGTCGTGTCGTTGATGGTATCCAGCAGTGTTGGCAGGGCGTTGGGGTAGTTGCGCTGTAGCACGGGCCCTTGCACGAGTTGGGTAATGGAAAAGCCGGACAGCGATGGCTGCTGCACCGTGGCGAAGGCGGGGCTGGCTAGGGCGATAGCAATGATGATTGCGAAAAAGCGCATGGGAAACGTTGAACGGAAATTACCAACTTCGCCAGTCTACGCGAATGTTTTTTCGCGGCGTGTTCTCTGTGTCCCATTGGCGTCACGCCAGGAGCCTCGCGACGATGGATTCGGCCTGAGTGTAATAACCCCCGCCGAACAGGTTTGCGTGGTTTACGATGTGGTAAAGATTATAGAGCCGTTTGCGGCGTTTGTAGCCAACGGGGATAGTCCAGGCTTCGTTGTAGGCGTGGTAAAAACTGTTGGGGAAGCCGCCAAACATTTCCGTGAAGGCAAGGTCTGCCTCGCGGTCACCGTAGTAACAAGCGGGATCGAAGACGACGGGGCGACCTTCATTGTCGTAAGCGGCATTGCCGGACCACAAGTCGCCGTGCAGAAGTGAGGGGGCGGGGGCGTGCTCGGCGAGGAGGCCTTCCACGTGATCGAGGAGCTTGTTCGCGCCCGGAATAGGATTTCCGTTTCGCGCAGCCCAGTCAAATTGCGGGCGCAGGCGTTGATCACGGAAAAACTCTGGCCAACTTTGCGACCAAGAGTTACTTTGCGGTGCAGAGCCAATGAAGTTGTTTTCCGGCCAGCCGAACTGGTCACTGGTTTGCCGGTGCATGGTGGCGAGTTGGCGGCCCATTTGGCTCCAGTCAGCGGGAGGGCGGTCAAAGCGGATCGCCTCCAGGACGAGGAACGCGCGTTGCCCCGCAAGCCCGTGGGTGATGGGGCGTGGTGCGCGGATGGCACCTGTGGCGACAATGGCTTCCAGCCCCCGCGCTTCGGCGGCAAACATGGCCTGGCTCGATGCGTCGTTGAGCTTTACGAAATACCGGTCGTTCTCGCCCTTGAGCAGGTGAGAGTCATTGATGCAACCGCCGCCGCACGGCCTAGAGCTTTGCACCGCAAAGCGTGTGCTGGTGGCTTCGCTAATCGCATCGGCGATGGCGTTGGACCAGTCGTCACGCATCGGGACGCGTATCGGCAAGTAGTCCGGCGCAGCCGTCTTCCACGAGGTCGAGCACGCGCTCGAAACCACCGCTGCCGCCGTAGTAGGGGTCGGGGACTTCGAGGTCTTTGTGCTTGCGGCAATACTCGGTGAAGAGGCGGATTTTCTTTTTGCGTTCCTCGTCACGCGTCATGCTGCGGGCATCGTAAAGGTTGGCCTTGTCCATCGCGAGGATGAGGTCGAAATCCATCAGGTCGCGATGGGTGAGCGGGCGCGAGCGACCGATGATCGGGATTTGCCGTTTGCGCATCGAGGCCTGCATGCGCTCGTCGGGCGGTGCGCCCTCATGGTAGCCAATGGTCCCAGCAGAATCGATTTCGTAATGGTCACCGAGCCCGGCCTGATCGACCAGGTGCTGGAACACGCAGTGCGCCGCCGGCGAGCGGCAGATGTTCCCCATGCAAAGGAAGAGTATTTTCATGTCAGATAGTAGGCAGCATTTTCCAAGCCTCCAGTGGGATGGCTTCGGGGCGTGCGGTGGTAGCGACCCCAATCTTAGCAAGCGCGTCAAGCCACGGTTGTAATACTGCGGCGGTCGGGTGCTTGTTGACGAGCGAACTGATTTGCTTTCGCCGCTGGGTGAAGAAGTGGCGGATCAGTTCTCGTTGTTCGGTAGTGAAATGAAACGGTGATTCC
>JBNNDZ010000168.1:0-5864 GCA_050285865.1 Puniceicoccales bacterium | reverse complement strand
GCGGAACAGCTCGCGGTCTTCACCACGCTCGATCGCACGCTTTTTGGCACCGATCAGCTCCACACCGTATTTCTCCAGAATGCCGAGCTCGTCGAGCTTCATGGACAAATTGAGGCCGGTCTGGCCGCCAAGCGTCGGCAGGAGCGCGTCAGGCTTCTCGCGGGCAATGATCTTCTCCAGGATTTCCGGCGTGAGCGGCTCCACGTACGTCGCATCCGCGAAGTCCGGGTCGGTCATGATCGTGGCCGGGTTGGAATTCACCAACACTACACGGTAACCCTCTTCTTTGAGGGCCTTGCAGGCTTGTGTTCCGGAGTAGTCAAACTCGCAGGCTTGGCCAATAACAATGGGGCCGGAGCCAATGATAAGGATCGTCTTTAGGTCTTCGCGCTTAGGCATGTCGGATGCGGGTTTCGGGCAAAAATTTCGCGGAGTTTTGGCACCGCCTCCCCTTGGCGCAACCCTTATTTGACGTACCCGGGGCGGGTTCGTGGCGAGCCGGTATCAGAGCACCAAACGTAGAGCGAAAGCGGCGTCAATCCGCCGCACTCCAAAACGCACATGCAGCAACCATGCTAGGCATACTCCCGCGCAAGCTTCAGACGGTGAATCTTGGCGTTGTGGCGGACGTCCACCGGGAACTTCGGGTGGAAATAAAACGTCTCGATTCCTGCCGTGAATGCATGACGAGAGCCGAGTTCCTTGAGCTCATCGACAAAATCCTGCTCCACGCCGGTCCGATTTGGCCAGCAATTGGGCTTCGGTTCGACAATGAGCGCGGCGGTCTGATTGGGACGCTCACCCAGTCCCACCAGCGCCGTCCGAAACACCCGTGGATGCTGATTAAAAATCGCCTCCACGCACTCGGTAAACAGCAACCCATCCGACGTTTCGACCCGTTCAGCCATCCGCCCGCAAAACCACAAACGGCCCTGCGCATCGAAATACCCCAAGTCGCCCATCCGGTGGAAAATCGCGGAGCGATTTTTGAATGCGGAATGCGGAATGCGGAGTGCGGAATCAGCTAATCCATGACTCAACTCCGCACTCCGCACTCCGCATTCAGCATTCGAAACTCCGCTTTCCGCATTCGAAAAAATCTTCGATTTTCTCGTGGCTTCCTCGAGGCCATCGTAGGCCTTGGTGACGGAAGGGCCGGTAACGATGATTTCGCCAATTTCGCCCGGAGGCAATTCAGTGACTGCGTCCATGTTCGCAATCGGGCCTTCGTGGATCGCGATGATCTTCGCCGTGACCTCAGGGAGGAGCTGTCCCACGCAGACCCCGCGTCCCTGCTCGGTGAGCGGTTGGGTGTCGGCCAGGACTTCCGCGCCTGCAATCGAGGCGACGGGGAGCACCTCCGTCGCGCCGTAAGGCGTGTGAATCTCGCCGTTGGGCAGGAGTTTCTTCATCCGCGCAATCAGGGACGGCGGCGCGGCGGCACCCGCCATCAGGATGCGCCGGAGTGACGGCAACGTTTGCCCGTTTTCTTCGCACCACGTCGCAATACGATTCCACAGCACCGGCGAGCCAAAGCTGTTGGTGACCTTATTTTGCTGAATCGCCTGGACGATCTTCGCGGGGTCCACGGTGGCCGGCTTGCTGGGGTTCATCTCCGGCACAACGGTCGTCATGCCCAGCGCCGGGTTGAACAGGGCAAAGATCGGCAGCATCGGCAAATCAACCTCGCCGGGCTCAATGCCGTATTGCGAGCGGATCATCCGCACCTGCGCCTCGAACATGCCGTGTTCGTAGCAAACGCCCTTCGGGGCACCGGTCGAGCCCGAGGTAAAGAGGATCGCGGCCAGTTCATCGGCGGTGGTTTTGGCTGACTCGAAATGCGGGTCGCGCTCGCGAGCAATCTGACGTGTAAACGCCTTCGTCCCTACTGTGATGCGATGCCGCACGCTGGCGAAATCACTTCGGAACACATGGCTGACCACCTGCCCCAACGGGATGCCCACCAGGGCCTCCGGACGGGTGCGCTGCACACAGCTGCGAAACGACTTCAGCCCCATGCCGGGGTCGATCACCACGGGAACCGCGCCGATCTTGAACAGCGCAAAGACGGACAAAATAAGGTCCCGCCCCGGTTTTACCATGAGCAGGACACGTGTTCCCCGGGCAATGCCGCGCGCGGCAAACAATTGCGCCGCCGCACAGGCTTGGGACTCAAGCTGCGCGAAGGTCAGCGTTTCATAATCGATGCAGGCGGATGAATTTTTCCGCCTCTTACCGATCGGGATACGCACCGCCGGAAAATCCGGCTGACGTTGCGCAGCTTCGGGGAGGAAACGAGCAACGTTGCTGAAGGGGTCCGCACTGGCGGAAATTTCGCCCATTCAGCAACGGAAATAGCCGAAATCGGCGGGCTTAGTAGTCCGCGAAGACGATCGTTCCCCAGAAGAGGGAAAGATTGTCACCGGAAATGTTCTTGTGGTCCAATGCCTCATCCGAGTGCATCGTCATAGAATACTCCGGAACATGCTCATAGCTGGCGGGGGACCAATCTACGATACCGAGGGCGTTGAAGCCCTGGTTGTGCTCGGAATAAAGCTCGTGGGTACTGTCAGAGCTGCTGCTGCAACCGGTGATAAGGGCGGCGGCGCCCAGGGCTGCCGTAGCGATGACAAGCTTCGAAGTAGATTTCATAAACGGTAAGTAAACAAGGATTACAGTGATGTAAGCAAGGAGATTTATCACCTCAACGGGCTATGCTCAACGGGTAAATTCCCATCAAGGCAACGATTTTCTTTGCCCCATCGCGGGAAAGTCCTTTTACCACCGCATCTTATGTCCTCGGAAAACAACCAGATCCCCGCAATGGATACACTCGTTGGCCTGTGCAAGCGCCGCGGCTTCATTTTCCAGTCCTCCGAACTCTACGGCGGCTACCAAGGCTTCTTTGACTACGGCCCACTCGGCGTTGAACTCAAGAACAACATCAAGGCCGCCTGGTGGAAGGATTTCGTGCACCGCCGCGAGGACATTGTCGGCCTGGACTCGACCATCATCATGCACCCGCGCATCTGGGAGGCCAGCGGCCACGTGGGCGGATTCTCCGATCCCATGGTCGATTGTAAGGAGTCCAAGCGTCGCTACCGCGCCGACCAATTGTTTTTCGCCCCAGTCAAGTTGAACGGTGCAGACGCCGGTTTCGTGGCCTTCATGGAAGGCACCGAGGCCGCAGAAATTATCAAGCGCGCCAAGAAGGTCCGCGATGCCAAGGGCGACAAGCAGGCTGAAATCGACGAAGCCGCCCTCCTCGCTGAACCAACCGAATTCACCGAGTCCACCGCCGAAACCCGTGCCGCCACGCTCGGCCCGGATGCCGACACCATTGGCACGCTCACCGAGCCGCGCGACTTCAACCTGATGTTCGAAACCAAGGTTGGGCCGCTGTCGGACAGCTCGGCGACCTCCTACCTGCGCCCGGAAACCGCCCAGGGCATTTTCGTTAATTTCAACAACGTCGTGGACACCGGCCGCGTCAAGGTGCCCTTCGGCATTGCGCAAATCGGTAAGGCCTTCCGCAACGAAATTACCCCGCGCAACTTCATCTTCCGCTCGCGTGAATTCGAGCAGATGGAGATCGAATACTTCATCGCCCCGGACGCGGACTGGCAGACCCTGCACCGCGAATGGATCGACGCCTGCACGAACTGGCTCGTCTCCATCGGTATCCCTCGCGAAATGATCGGCGAGGACGTCCACCCGCAGCACAAGCTCTCGCACTACTCCAAGGGCACGACGGACCTCAGTTTCCACTTCCCACACGGCGAACAGGAGCTTTGGGGCATTGCCTGCCGTGGCTGCTTCGACCTGACGCAACACCAGGAGTTTTCCAAGAAGTCGATGGAATACTTCGACGAAGGTCGCAAGCAAGCAGGCCAGGAGCCGTTCAAGTATGTCCCGCACGTCATCGAGCCCTCGCTCGGCGTCGACCGCACCTTGCTGGCCGTACTCACCGCCGCCTACTGCGAAGAAGAAGTTGCCGACGACAAGGGTAAGCTGGAGAAGCGCACCGTGCTCAAGTTCCACCCGCGCATCGCCCCTTACAAGGCCGCCGTCTTCCCGCTCCTCAAAAACAAACCAGAGCTGATGGACGCCGCCAAGGCCCTCTACGAAAAGCTTCAGCGCCGCTGGAATGTCTTCTTCGACGCCACTGGTGCCATTGGCCGCCGTTACCGCCGTCAGGACGAAATCGGCACGCCTTTCGGCATCACCGTGGACTTCGACACCATCGAGAAGGACGGCACGGTAACCGTGCGTGACCGTGACACGATGGCCCAGGTCCGCCTGACCGAAAACGAGCTTTTCGCCTATCTCGAAGAAAAGATCGACGGATAACCTTTCGACCGCCAAGTTCTATGCAATGAAGATACAATTCATCGCAGGAATTTTGGCGGTCGCAGCACTCGTCCTCGGCGGTTGTGTGACAACCAAGGGCACCGATTTTGACTTCACCGCAGTCAATTCGCTGAAGCTGGGCGAAACCACTCCGGAGCAAGCGGAAAAGATTTTTGGGAAGCCCAAGGCCGAAAAAGAAATCTCCAACGATTTCAACGATTACCTGCTGTATCAATACGTCTTCGCCGAGATAGTTCCAGGGAAGCCAAACGACTCCAACGCCCGCGTGATGGCCCTGGAATTCCTCGACGGCAAGCTGAACGGCTACACCTACGGTAGCACTTGGGAAAACGACCTTGGCCCACGCAACTCTGCCGCGCGCTCCCAGGTCAACCGCCAGTCATCCACCCGCGAAGACGTTATCCGCCTGATGGGACAGCCCGACGGCAAAGCTTATTACAACACCACCCTGAACTCCTTTGAAGAAGGTTCGGGCGATGAAATCTGGCTCTACGAACAAGAGGTTCGCGTCGATGGCGATGATACCGTGGTAGATGAAACCATCCTCGTTGGCTTTGACCGCGACGGCGTGGTGGACACCGTGACCACGGCAACGACCCGGATTAATTAAAGCCCCCGTGACGCCTTCACGAGCCTACGCTCGCGGCTACCGATTACACCGCGTAACCGTGCGGTTGGTCGATTTATCTGCGCATGAACGGCCAACCCTTCTGCGCGCAAACTGCTAATTCCTGCGAACGCAACAGGTAGGGAGGCATGGCCTCATGCCTCCGAGCGTCACGCACCGGCACGGCGGATCTCACGCGAAACCAAGCCTGCGAACGGAGGGCTGAGGCCAGCCCTCCCTACCCTTACGCGAAGCCTTCATGAGCTTACGCTCGCGCAGCAAAGCAGACCGCTTAACCGCATAAAAAACCGGCGGGGGCGTCCTGAATCGCCCACCGCCGGTCGCATGGTTACGCTTTTTCAGGAACCAGAACCAGAGCTGCCGTCCAATGAGCCAGCGCCCTTGCCCCGGACCTTTACCCGGCTTCCCAAAGCTTCCAGAATATTGCTGGTCGGCGTGCGATTCTCGTAATGCAGGAGACGAGCATCATCGCCGCTACCAAGGTCATCAAAGATCTCACTGTGGCCGTCTGCGAAGATGATAAATCCACGCCCCTTGCCCCAGGCGCCTTCCTCGGTCCATTCCCCACTACTGTTCAGGCCACGTGCCCAAACCAGCGGTGTGGTCGATGCCGGGGCACCCGTCGGAACGCCAATGGCGACATCCACACTGTAGGCATCCGCCGAGGTAAACAGCGGGGACGGGTTCCAGTCATCGCCCGACTTGATTGCCAGCGAGCGGGGAATGGGATCCGGCACCAGCGGGTCATCGGTGGCGAAAAACGGCTCCGCGCTTTCAAGGTAGCCATACTGCGCCATCAGGGCGGCGAAGTCGCCTACGGTTGCAATCGTATCCGGGTTCGGCGAACGGTTACGATCGAGCGCGT
>JBNNDZ010000167.1:0-4484 GCA_050285865.1 Puniceicoccales bacterium | reverse complement strand
CCGATCTGGAACCTGTTGTCTCGACCGAAGTTCGCTCGGAAGTCACCGGCCGTATCGACAAAATTTACATCAACGACGGCCAACAGGTGAAGGAAGGCCAAGTGCTTCTGGAGCTTGAAAAGACCGAGCGTCAAACGGAGTTGGAAGAAGCTGAACGTCTTTATGAAGCCCAGAAAATGCGCGTGATCCAGGCCCGCCGCGACTACCAGCGCCTTGCCGGGCTTCGCGAAAAGAACTTCACGAACGAGAAAGATTTTCTCGATTCAGAAACCAATCTCGGCCTGTCGGAAATCGAATTGGAAGTTCTCAAAGCACGCCTCGATAAGGCCACGGACAACCTCGCTAAGACAACTATTGTCGCTCCACACGAAGGCACAGTCAGCAATTTTGACCTCAATCCCGGACAGGTCATTACCGGTGCAACTTCCGTCAATGAAGGCACCACGTTGATGACCATCAATGACCTCATGCGCCTGCATGTGCGCACAAAAATCAACGAGCTCGACATCAACAAGATCGACGAAGGCATGCCCGCACGCATTACCTTTGATGCCTTGTCCGATGAGGAATTTGTTGGCGAAGTAGAGCAGATTTTCAGCTACGCCGAGGAGGAAGGCAATGAACGCATTTTCCGCGTTCTCGTGACCTTCAAGGCAGAGAACCGCCTGATTCGCCCCGGCATCAGCGCAAAGGTTACCTTCCCAATTGCCGAGGTAAACAATGTTCCAGTCGTCATTCCGACCGCTTTGTTCAAGGCTGGCGAAGGCTTCGTGGCCTACCGGCAAAACGGTGAAGGCTGGGATAAAATCCCGGTCGAAACGGGTCTAAGCGATGTCCACCGCGTGGAGATCAAATCCGGCCTCGCCACTGGTGATGTCGTCAGCCTCACCCTCCCCGCCAGCGAAGGGCCATCCGCAGAGGGATGAATTCATAGTCCAAAGTCCGCAGTCCGTGGTCCTTAGTCGCTTGATGCATTATGGACCGACAAAGGACTAAGGACCAAGCACTCACCGACTCTTAAAAGCCATGGCTCTAATCGAACTCCAGGAAATCCGTAAGCATTACCGCATGGGAGGTGAAACCGTGCGGGCGCTGGACGGCATTACGCTGGGTATCGAACAGGGCTCCTACTCGGCAGTACTTGGACCTTCGGGATCGGGTAAATCCACGCTGATGCACCTGCTGGGCTTCATGGACTTCCCCACTTCGGGACAAATGATTTTCGATGGCGACGAAGTGACCCGCCTTAGCTCAGCGAAGCGTGCCTGGTATCGCGCGAACCGCCTCGGGTTTGTCTTCCAAACGTTTAACCTGCTACCCCGCCTGAGTGTGCTGGAAAACGTCCGCCTGCCGCTGGACTACGCCCGCAACACCCGCAACGCAGATCAACGCGCACGAGAAGCCCTGGAGCGCGTGGCTATGGGCCACCGCTTTGACCACCGCCCGGGCCAACTCTCGGGCGGCGAACGCCAGCGCGTAGCAATTGCCCGGGCCCTCGTCAACGATCCCAAGCTGATCCTGGCCGACGAACCAACGGGCAACCTCGATACGAAGAACGTCGAACGCGTCATGACGCTTTTCGACCAACTCGTGGATGAAGGTCAGACCTTGATTCTGGTCACCCACGACCTCGAAGTCGCCGAGCACGCACGCTCCATCATCCGTGTGCGCGACGGCCACCTCGTCAATGAGGAAGGGCAACAGCAATGATCATCGGCAGCGCCATTATCCACGGGGTTCGTGAGATCGGAAAGCACAAGTTCCGCAGCCTGCTCTCCATGATCGGCATCATCCTTGGCGTTGCCGCGCTCGTCGCGATGGTTGGGGTGGTCGAAGGCATGATGGCGAGCTTTCGTAAAGCATTTGAAGCAACCGGTGGCATCGAGAAAATCGAAGTCACCAGTTCTGAACCACCTGTCACGCAAGAGGCAATCGCCCACCGCTCCCCCGGGATTACCCTCAATGACTATGTAGCCCTCAAGGCCTCCCTCCCGCACGCCAATCGGATTGCGGCAGGCAAAAACGTTGGCTGGGCACGAACACAGAGCAACAGCGATCGCACGCACGTCCGACTGGAAGGAGTAACGCCGGAAAAAGTCGAAATCGACCGATACGACCTCCTCCCGGGCTCGCGGTTTATCAGCGATCTCGACTTAGCACAGAAATCCCGTGTCGTCGTGCTGACGAATAATCGCGCCGCCAAACTGTTCGATGATCCTGCAAATGCAATCGGCAAAACCGTAGCCATTAAGGGCGTTATCTTCACTGTTATCGGTGTCACAGTGGATGATGATTCTGGCGTTTGGTGGCGTGGCCGCATGGCATTCATACCCGTCACCACTGGCATTCACTATTTTTCCGAGCCCAACGATCTACGAATTGATCACCTTGCCGTGCAGGCGAAAGCTATCGAGGACATTCCTAATCTCACCGACGACATCGAGCGCGTCCTCTTGCAAACACACCGCGGCATTGAAGATTTTGCCGCTGAAAGTCGATTAAAAGACTTGGAAGAATTCAAAGAACTGGAGCGCTCGTTTGTCTTTTCGCTCGGAGGCGTGGCGGCAATCACCCTGCTCGTTGGTGGTATCGGCATTGCAAACGTTATGCTAGCATCCATCTCAGAACGTATTCGCGAGATTGGTATCCGCAAGGCCGTGGGGGCTCGTGGAACGGATATCTTCATTCAGTTTGTGGCCGAGGCACTCGTCATCAGTGTCATTGGAGGCTTCCTCGGGATTGTGGCCAGTGTCGGCCTCGTCGAACTCCTGCGCGACGTCATGCCGGAAAAAGGCGGCGAAGTGGCCTTGTCCGCGAAAGCCATGGGCTGGGGCTTCATGTTCAGTGTAGTCGTCGGCTTCCTGTCCGGCGTGTTCCCTGCCCTCAAGGCAGCCCGCCTCCCCGTCATCGACGCCCTCCGCTACGAATAACGGACTTGGTCCCCCAATACGCCTTGACGAACTGCTTGGGAGAACAGCCAATACGAGCCATCACTTCGCCCCACAAAAAAATTGCCCGGTGCAAACACCGAGCAACATATCTGAAAAAGCGATTTCGGGCTTAACCCAAATCCAGATCCAAACCTTCCGCCGCAGGCGGATCGAGGAGCCAGATGGTTTTGTGGGCGTGCGCACGGAGAAGCTGAATCGGCTTGGCACGCGGATCAAACTGGCCATGGAATGCCTGGAAGAGCGCCTCGCCCTTGCCCGCCCCAGTGACGGAGACCACGATTTGCTTGCAGCGGGAAAAGCCTTCCGGAGTAATTGTCACCCGCCAGCCGCGTTCCGGCCAATGAGTCGCCGCATAATTCTCATGATGATTTGAACCAATCAGCGGGCAGTGTGGAAACAGCGACGCAGTGTGGCTATCATCCCCCATGCCTAGCAGGCAGATATCGAATCCGCGATGCGCTCCGAAACGCTCATTCCAGCGGTGGTTGTATTCGTCGGCGCAGGCTTCAGGCTCTAGCTCAACCGGCCATGGAAACTTGTTTTCCGCCGGAACATCAAGCGGGGTCAGCATGCCTCGGTCGGCGTGCCCAAAGTTGCTGTCATCGCTTTCCAATGGCACGCAACGTTCATCACTGGTGGACCAGACAACCTTCTCCTTGAGGTCAGCGGAAAGTGCCTGATGCTCGGCAGCCCAGGCGTAGAATGCCTTGGGTGTCGAACCGCCGGTCAATCCGACGACGATCTCCTCAGCGGAATTTTTGGCAGCAGTCTTAATCAGGCGCAGGGTTTCGAGAAACAGCGCTTCCTTGCCAAGCACGTGGACTTGGCCCAACGGGGATGAGAATGTTTTCATATTTAGCGAGCAGACGTTCGAGGTTAACGAGACAACAATTAGGCGAAGAAAAGGGCTTCCGAGAGTGCTTTATCGCCAGTGAGCAACTCAATGTGCATCGGGCTGGATATCCGACCGGCACCGAAATCGGCGGTCAGATTTGCTCCCGCACCTTCAGATTGATGAGTCCACAGCAGATGGCGACCATCGGAATAGGTCCACTCCAATTCAAGGCAGTGCCCGTCGTTGCAATTGGCCTGGGCAAACTCCAAGGTAAGCTCATCCCGGGTGCACTTGCCCAGGCATTCGCGGCACCAGCGTAGCAGGGCAGCGGCCTCACCCACCATCGACTGCACCCCGCGGGCCTCAATTTTCACCAACCCTTCAACGAGCTTGGCTGGTTCATAGGAGCTGAGGAACTGCCCCAGTGACTGACGCACCGGCAATAAGCGGGCCCAGGCCAAATCGACGACATGGTCGGGACGCGGCCAATCGACGGTCAACAAATCATTTCCGTCCTCTGCTTCGATGGAGGAGTCAAAAATCACGCGGCGGCAGCGTTTCACGAAGTCCATGTGCATTTGGCCGATACGCTCGGCCGGAATGCGGTTGAACCAGTGGTAGGTCGGCAAATCGTTTTCCAACCAGATCGACACCTGACTGGAAAGGAATCCCGCTTCGCGCGTCGGGTACCCGAGAAT
>JBNNDZ010000166.1:0-4151 GCA_050285865.1 Puniceicoccales bacterium | reverse complement strand
AGTCTCGGTGAGCTGGTTCTATTAATTTTGGTCACGGCGCAACTTTAGTCTGCGAGATTGGTTTGTTTGAGTGAACCAACCTTCCAGTCTGAATTTGCCCGTTATGAAAAAACGACCCACCACCCGCGCCGCGTTCACGCTCTTGGAAATCATTATTGTTGTCGGCCTGATCGCGGCACTCTCCGCAGCCTTGATCAGCGGTATTCGCAATATGGACCAAGTCGGCAAAATCGAAATTCAACGTCAATTCGTCACGTCCGGATTGGAAGCGCCGCTGATGGGATTCCGTCTCGCGACCGGCGACTATCCAACGACGGATCTGGGCTTGGCAGCGTTGAAGGTGCGCCCGCCCAATGTCAGCGCCTGGGCGGGTCCCTACACCGATCACTCGCTTAAAGATTCCTGGGGGCAGCCCTACAATTACCGCTACCCCAGCGCCCACGGCCTTACCTATCCTGACCTCTGGTCCAACGGTCCCAACCGCCAAAACGAAAACGGTAAAGGCGATGATATCGCGAATTGGACCGAACAATAGGGCCACCCTTGAATTACCTGCAGTCGCGCCTTGTCCATGAAGCATGGATATGTATCATGGTTTCATGATAGATCGTTTGTTCGTTGCCCTTTCAGCTTTGACGCTCAGCAGCGGGCTCGCCTTCGCAAATGTGGCACCGGTAGCGCCCGCAGCCGATACCGAGCCCGCGCCGACACAGGATGTCCTAATTCTGGAGGAGACGCCGCCGGATGAAACGGCGTCCGAGCAGGAAAAGGCGGACTACAGGGCGAAGGTCCGTGAACAGTATGAGGCGGCGATGGCCAAGAGCTCGGAATGGGCCGCCAAGACGAAAGACGCCAGCGGCGAACTCCTCGAAAAAACCAAGGAAACGACCTCCGGATGGTATGAGTCCGCGCGCGACTGGTCCCGCGATGACCTCGGTCGCGCCGGAACCTGGCAGTACCGCATCGTTGTCATCACCCCGGCTGAGCTGATGGCCAATCCTGACCGACTCGAGTCCGAACTGAATGAGCTCGGCGAGGAACGTTTCGAGTGCTACTGGGTCGAGTCACTGGACAATGGGCGCCTCGCAATGTTTTTCAAGAAGCCCGGCTTCAGCTACATCAAGGCGCTGCCAGCAAAAGAGCTCTGGCGATTCATCCCGCTAGGCGGCGACGGATCCGACGATGCAGCGCAGTGAAATCAGGCTCTTGCGCCGTCGAGGCCTAACAAGCCATCAACAGTCACCTACCCCTCCGGCTCCCAGGGCTTTTCGTTGCGGTAGTATTTCCCCGCGTGAAAGCCCTTGAAGTAGAGATTTACCCAAGGGTGCATGACGCAGCTCGACTGGTCATCAGGCTCGAGCGAACTCTGCGCCGCATAAGTCGTCTGGTCGCTCTCATCGACGAGCACGTAATACCACGGCTGATCGCGGTCGGGCTGAGTCTGGTTTTTCAGATACCAATCGTCGGAAGCCGTGCAGCGGGCATCGCGGTGCACAACCACACCGCGGTAACCGTAACGACGGTGCTTGACCAAATCGCCCGGCTCGAATTGAGGCTCAGGGCCGCCGCCCTGCTCAAATGCTTCACGCGGGGCAATCATGGTAAAAATGATGAATTATGAAGGATGAATTATGAAACCTAAACAAGGGAATCGAAAAGCTTCATAATCCAAAATCGCTACTTTCCAAGCGCGCCCCAAAGCGCCTTGAGACGGTTGCCCCAGTTAGCCTTCTCGGTTTCGCTGGCCGCCGGTGCAACGGCGTTTTCGTCCCACCACTGCGGTGATTCGGTTTTCATTCCAGTGACACTGCGGAACGTAAACATGATCATCGGAATGACTTCGCGAATTTCCAACGTGGTCTTCTGTCCGAAAATCAGGTCCATCTGGTGGACATAGTTCTCACTGCCACGCGTGCTGGCGGGAACAGACGTTACCGACTGAATCGACGGCAATTGAGCCTTAAACGAGCCAACCTGCACCTTGTCGAGTAATTCCTCGATACGAGTTTCAGCGGCCTTGTTGGGCGTATCGACCACGAATGTGAGGCACAGGTAATTCACACGTGCACTCTTGGAACCAGCCTTCGGCCGGGCGACTTTGCACAAGCCTTCCAGCGTGCGCTGGCCACCGGGTGCGGGCAGGTAGAAATTAAAAAAAGCGAGGAATTCTTCTTGGGAGAAGAAGTCCTGAAGTTCGTCGATGGCGTCGGAATTGGGTAAGGGCAAGTCGCTCACGGTTAGATGATGGGTTGGTGTTGTGAAACCCAGACTATGCGGCGCGGGCCTGAATACTAGGAAAAAATGAGTTTCGAGATGCGAGTACCACGCGACGAAATCCGAAGGTCGGGATGCGTGGCATAAATTACGTAGCGCGGTATGCGCCATGTGGCGAAATGCAGCCAAGCGTAGCGCGGAATCCAAGCAGGCAGCCACACAGCACTGAGCTCGAGTCGAATGCCCTCCGCCATCCACCAGAGCACCTACATCACGCCAACCCACATAAAAGCTCCTCCCCTTCACAAGGGGAGGTGTCTGTGCTTGCACAGACGGAGGGGTCTGCTCGTGCGTGGAGACCTCCCCCGAGCCGCCATTAAGGCGGCTCGTCCCCTCCTTCTAAAGGAGGGGAGCTTTCTCGATTCTCAAACGGGATGCCGCCCTCAACTCGAGTTCTGTGCGCTTCAACCCAAGTTCACACAACAAACCACTCATCCCTACATCCCAAGACAAATCACTACACCACAGACAACGCACCTCACACCAACCACCAAGAACCAAGAACCAAGAACCAACCACCTCACACAACGCACCAAGCACCCAAACACTAAAAACAACGTAGTACGCAAAAAACGGCGCTCCGAGTGATCGAAGCGCCGTTTGAAAGATTTTCGGTTGCCCGTAAGACTTAACCCACTTGCGGGGTGAAGGTCGACTCGCTGGTCTCGTCGTCGTTGAGCGAGTAGTCGCGCTCAACCATCGGGTTGGAGTCGACCGGAGCGCCCAAGGCGTTGACCGTGAGGCGACGATACTTCGGCAGGCCGGTGCCGGCAGGGATCAGGTGACCCATGATCACGTTTTCCTTGAAGCCGGTCAGGCGGTCCTTCTTGCCGAGGGTCGAAGCGTCGGTCAACACGCGAGTGGTTTCCTGGAAGGAAGCCGCGGAGATGAACGACTCAGTCTCGAGCGATGCCTTCGTGATACCGAGGAGGATCGGCTCACCTTCAGCTGGCTTACCACCAGCTTCCGCGATGCGATCGTTTTCGGAGAGGAAGTCGCTCTTGTCGATCTGCTCACCCCAGAAGTAATCGCTGTCACCCGGGTCGGTGATACGCACCTTGCGGAGCATGCGAGCGATGATCAACTCGATGTGCTTGTCGTTAATCGTCACACCCTGCATCCGGTAGACCTTTTGAATTTCCGACAGGAGGTATTCCTGAACGGTGTTCGGTCCAAGGATGTCGAGGATTTCGTGCGGATCGGCGGAACCTTCGGTGAGGTGCTGGCCCTTGTGAACCACGTCCCCGGCGTGCACGATGATGTGCTTGCCGTGCGGGATGAGGTGCTCTTCCTGCTCTGCGGTTTCCTCGTTGGTGACGATGAGCTTCTTCTTCGAGCGGACGGTGCCACCGAAGGAAACCACGCCGTCGATCTTCGCCATTTCGGTGGCGTCCTTCGGGCGACGGGCTTCGAAGAGCTCAGCAACACGTGGCAGACCACCGGTAATGTCCTGCGTCTTGGACGCCGAACGCGGAGTCTTCGCGAGCAGTGCACCGGGCGAAATCGTGTCGCCGTCGGAAACAGCCACCTGAGCGCCGACCGGAATCGCATACGTTGCCAGGACCTTGCCGGACTCGTCGCGGATTTCCACCTGCGGGTTCAAGTCTTCCTTGTGCTCGATGACCACGGTGGCGATACGACCGGTGGAGCTGTCCAGCTCGCGCTTGATCGTGACACCCGGAATCATGTCGCGGAAGCCGATCGTGCCGGCCTTCTCGGAGAGAATCGGAATGTTGTGCGGGTCCCACATGGCGAGCACGCTGCCCTGCTTGATTTCCTGATCGTCGCCCACGGTCAGAACCGAACCGGCCACAATCTGATAATCTTCGAGCACGCGGTCGTCTTCGTCCATGATTTGGACCGAACCGGTCTTGTTC
>JBNNDZ010000165.1:0-5742 GCA_050285865.1 Puniceicoccales bacterium | reverse complement strand
GCCGTCATCGCCCCCCAGCACCGCACCGTGGGCCTCACCGACACCGTGCGCCGCATCTCCGTTGGCGCCGCGGACAACATTCCTTACGTGCAGGTGGTGAATCTCGGCCGCACCCTGGACCGCTTCAAAGAGCTCGGCATCTGGCTCGTCGGCACCGGCGACGAGGAAAGCGAGCTGATCTACAACGTCAACCTAACCGGCCCGCTTTGCTTTGTAATGGGCTCCGAGGCTGAAGGCATCCGCAACAAAACCGGCCGCAAGTGCGACCACCTGGTCCAGATTCCCATGAACGGCACGGTGGATTGTTTGAACGTTTCCGTGGCCGCTGGTGTCTGTTTATTCGAAGCTGTCCGGCAACGACTTTAGCGATTGCGGATTGCGGAATTGGGATTGCGGATTTAGTTTAGGACAGATCGCGCTTCCGATTTGAAATTGAGTTTCGAAACCAAATGACCAACGACCGCCAGGCGTTCATTGCATCCGCGGTGCTGCACGTCGCAGCGCTGGGGCTGGTGGCGGCGTTTGTGTTCATTAAACCATTCAAACCCAAGGAGCAACCCGTCGTGCTGGAGCTGGTAACGCTGCCGGACGACCCTCAGCCTGCGCCTACCCCGCCCACGCCGCGCCCCAACCTCGATCAGCCGGACTTCACGCCGCCCCCCACCCGGGCGCTGCCGAAGATCAACATCCCGGAGCCAGAACCCGAGCCCGCGCCGACACCTCCCCCGCCGGAACCCACCCCCGAGCCGAAACCGGAGCCCCGTGTCGAGCCCAAGCCCAAGCCTGAGCCCGCCCCCAAACCCACTCCAAAACCGGAACCGCCGAAGCCAAAAACCATGAGCATCGACGATTTTAAAAAGAGCCACGGGCTGCCGGACCAGGTTCGTCGCGACCAACCGCGCCAATCCAATGCGCCTGCACCGCGCATCGACACGTCTAACATCACCAAAAACCTGAACAGCCTCAGCATTAAGCCCTCGACCAGCACCGCCGCCAAGTCCTCGCCCCTCATTGCGCAATACCAGGCGCGACTGGTTCAAGCCGTTGAACTCCGCTGGAACAAACCACCCGCCGGAACCGGCCGCGAATGGGCCGAAGTCAGTTTCCAAGTCAGCAAAAACGGGACGATCAGCAACGTGCGCATCCTCAAATCCAACGGACCCGACGCGTTCATCACATCGATCCGGCAGGCCATTCAGGACACACCCTCGATTGGACCACGTCCCGACGGCTGGAATGGCGAGATGACCATCACCTTCCGCCTGACCTAACCCACGGAGCTTACTCCTCCATCACCCAATAATAGCCGCTGCCACCGGCTTGACGGAGCTTCCCGCTCGCCAAATTTCCGTCGTCAAATTTGTCGTCCATTTCCTGGATCTGGTCATCGGCAACCGTGTAGCCATCCGCTCCAACGGCCGCCCAGAACAGGCCACCGTCACCGCCTTCGACGTTCCAACTGCCACCAATCGAGGGCCGCACGCCAAAGTCAGACGGCTTAATGTATTCATCCAACGGCGTACCGATCTCGCCCGAACCAAAGTCCTCCGGCGGTGCGCCCTCCTCCAGCATGTAGGTGTCAATCGCGCCTGAGAATACGCGCACATCACTGAAAAACCGCGTATTCTGCGAAGCACGACGTACGCGATTGAAGGCAGGCATAACCATCGCCGCCAGCATGCCGATAATCACAACAACGATCATGATTTCGACGAGGGTAAAACCCTTACGTCGGTGGGGCAGAGCAATCATAAACAAAAATTATAGCCAAAATAATCTAAATTTGAAGTCATTTCCTCATTCCCCTAGATTGATTAGAGCTTTTTAAGTAGCATTTATAGACAACTTTTCCCGATAACATCAGACCTTATCAAGCAACCCCCTAAGCGAATATTCCTATTTCCTTCGATAAAAGGCTATCTTCAATGCTGCATTTGGCCCCCATTCCCCCATGCAACTCACAAGATGCCATCAAGAACTCCAGTTGACATCAGGCTTTTTTCGTGATAAATCGTTAAGGTATAAGACCCATAAAACTTGAAATGAATCAAGTAGCCGAAGTTGCCCCGATCAAAGAACCACGCATCCTCAGCATTGCCAAACTGATGCTGGCCGTGGCATGGGCACCGGGTCGCCTGGAGCATGAGGACGTCCTGCGCATCCGTAAATACATGTCGCGCAACATCCAACTAACCGACGAGATCAACCAGGCCTTCAACCTTTACCTCGAATACCCGATCGATCCCATGGAGCGCCGCCGCCTGGGTCGCCGTTTCTCGAACCGCCACACCTCCAGCGAAGCAAGAATCGAGGTCGTAGCACGCCTGGAGGAAATGCTGCCCAAGGGCAAAGAACCGCCCATAGAGAAAGTTCTGGCGATTCAGGAAATCAAGGAATCGCTCGTCGAGGACCAGATTAATTTCTTAAAAAAGGTCCAATACAAGCTCACGCGCACGCCGTTCCCGGCTAAAATTGGGGGCCTCGGCCGCGAAGCATTTCTGGAAGAATACAACGCTAACCCGATCTTCTTCCGCCTAAAGCTCCGTTTTGGCGATAACTTCAAGCCAATGGGCCTCTCGGCCAAACGCGCGGAAAAACTATCGCTGGAAATGGCCCTGATCGGGCAGGTCGTCTATGCCGACCAAATACTCCTCCCCGAAGAGCTCGATACCTTTTCCCAATACCTCGAAACCTACTGGGATTTGCAGGAAGATTACGTCGAAATGCTCATTACCATGGCGCTTTGCCGGGAGAGCGGCGACACGCAGATTCCGCTCTATTGCGCGCAATATATGGAAGTGTCCACCTACGAGGAACGCCACCGCCTCTACCTAATGCTGGGTAAGGTCGCCCGCGTGGACCACCTCGTCACCAAGAGCGAGCTAACCGTCTTGGAGGCGATCGCCAAAGGCTTGGAAATCCCGCCTGGCGTCCGCAACTCCGTGCTGGAAGACGCCCGCGCCAACGCCGTCGAAATCGAGGATTAATCACCCTCGCCCAAGCGGCATGAGCTTCGCCGCGACTGGATTCAACTGGCCATTGTGCTCATCGGTATGCGGATCATACTCCCGCAACAGGTTCCAAAAAGCCGCTGAGTGATTCATTTCCCTCACGTGAGCCAGCTCATGATAAATGATGTGGTCCTGCAAATATGGACGCAGCAACACCAACCGCCAGTTCAGCGAAATCGTGCCGGAGCTCGAACAAGACCCCCAGCGCGTCGCTTGGTCACGCACGCTGACCCGCTTGATCGCAGCACCGACTTCCTCTGCCAATTCCCACGTGCGCGTGGTGATGACTTCCCCGGCAAACGCCCGAACCAGCGCCGTCAAATTATCGTCAGCATCGCCATCCTGCGGCAAGCGCAGCTCGATTTCGTCCGTCTCCGTTGAATACACATAGAACGGCTTACCCTGAGTAAAGCCGTGGCTTAAACGGAACGCCCGCCCCAGCCCGAAAAGCCGGGGATGCGTCTCCAGATATTCCCGCAACGACGACCGCGCCGGACTTTCCCGCATGTGCCGGGCCAACCAATCCCCCTGCGTACGGAGAAATTCCAGGGCTTCCACAAAAGCACAACGCCAGGGCACTGAAAGCAGCGCGTGATTGTGCCGCCCCACCGACAGCCGAATGTGGCGCGAACGCCGGGAGCGCCGTATCTCATACGGTACCAGCAACGCGCCGTCGCTCGTCGGAACTTCAACGAGCCGTAGATCTTTCGGTTTCGAGGACACGGTTGGCAATGGAAGACTGCGCGCCGCTGGCGTGACGCCGCAGCGCGGATTCAGGGTCGATTCCCGCCTCCCGGCAGGCCGCCGCCAGCTCAAACAAGGCACGCCCGGCGTCTTCCTCGGTCAACCCCGATGCCAGCTCGCGGACGACTTCCGGCGAATACTCACCCGCCACCGGCAGCTCTTTCTTCGCGACTTGTTTGTAGACATTGTAAGCGTAACGCAGGGCCGGCAATTGCGGAGGCAAATGCTTGAACGGGCCTTCCTCCAGCGGGCGCAGGCCGTTGCGTTTCTCCTCGGCCTTGATTTCTTCCCACTTTTGGAGGACCGCCTCGGAATCTTTCAAATTCAGGTCACCGAAGACGTGCGGATGCCGGCGGACCAGCTTTTCGTTGATGTCCGCAGCGACGTCGTCGAAAGAAAAGCGCGACTCTTCCTCGGCCATTTGCGTGTGCATGATGACCTGCAACAACAAATCGCCGAGCTCCTCGCGCATGTGTTCGTAGTCCAAGCGGTCAATCGTATCGAGCAACTCCGCGCACTCCTCCACCAAGCAATCAGTGAGGGATTGATGCGTCTGCTCGATGTCCCACGGGCATCCGCCCGGGCCACGCAGCCGCGCTACAGTTTCTCGCAAATCGTCAATTGCCGCCATAATGATGCCCGTTTTAATAACCACCCCACCCTGCCCCGACAACCGTTTTTTGTGGACCTTAAGTCAGTGTGACACGCAACCCGGCTTGACGCCGCCGTCGAATGGGTGCCAAATCAAGGTTTCTTCCATGGACAAGCTTGCTGAAATCATGGCGCACAAGCGCCTCGAAATCGAACCGCGCGTGCGGCCCGTCCGCGACAGCGAACTCGAACGCCTTTCGCGCAATGTGGCCGGAAAGTCATTTCGCGACGCCCTCCTCGCTCCACAGGGCTTGTCCGTGATCGCCGAGATCAAGCGCAAGTCTCCCTCGGCCGGGCAAATCGCCGACCTCCCCGACGCCACCGAGCAGGCCCGCAAATACCAAAACGCCGTCGTCGATTGCCTGTCTGTTCTGACCGATGAAAAATACTTCGGCGGCAGCCTCAAGGACCTGTGGAACGTCACCGACTTCCTCAGTGACCACCGCCGCGACATCCCCTGCCTGCGGAAAGATTTCTTCGTCCATCCAATCCAAATCGTCGAAGCCGCAGAAGCGGGCGCACGCTGCATTCTAATCATCGTCCGCGCACTGGAAGACGACGAAATCGACCGCCTATACGACGCCGCCCAGGCCGCCGGGCTCGATGCCTTGTTTGAGGTCCACACCGAGCGCGAACTCGACCGCGCCATGGAGTTCGACCCGAAAATCCTCGGCGTGAACAACCGCGACCTCAGCCGCTTCGTCACCGATCTTGCCATCTCGGAAAAAATCATCCCGCAGATTCCCAAGGACGTGGTCGCCGTCAGCGAAAGTGGTATTTTCACCCCCGAAGATGCCGCCCGCGCCCGTGCCTGCGGTGCCAAGGCCATCCTCGTCGGCGAGGCCCTCATGCGCGCCGACGACCCCACCGAACTCGTCGAGGCGTTCCATCAGGCCTAGTTCGGTTAGTGGTTTTCGGTTTTCGAATGTCGGTTTTCAGTTCGTAACGCCTTCTCTCAAAAAGCAAGAAGCACCCCCCAACAAGCCATTCCGTCAACCAGGCCCACCCCAAAAACCAGACCGAAAACCGACACCCGAAAACCGAAAACTAAAAACCTACGATGCCCCTCAGCCCGTCAGAAACCCGCACCGTCCTCGAACGGTTGGGACGTCAGCCAAACAAACGGCTGGGGCAAAATTTCCTGATCGACGGCAACATCGTTCGCAAGTCGCTCGAACTGGCGCAAGTGTCCAGCGGTGACTGCGTGGTGGAGGTCGGGCCCGGCCTGGGCACATTGACCTCTGCGCTCCTCGAAGCCGGAGCCCTGGTTTGGGCGGTGGAGCTGGACTCCGCACTCTACGCCAACTTAACCGAAACCCTCGCCCCGCAATGGCCC
>JBNNDZ010000164.1:0-2962 GCA_050285865.1 Puniceicoccales bacterium | reverse complement strand
GAGGCTCCTTCATGGCTTAGGGGCGAATTTCTCCCGAACCTCGGGCGTGGTTTGGTATTCAAAAAGACGGCTGTGGCGCACAAAGGTTGCGAACGCGGTTAGTATCGCAGCATAGAATCCCGGGAAGCCGTCGAGGAAGCCTCGACGTAAAAAATAAGCGCGGAAAAAGCGCCAGGGGGGGCGAAACAAAGCGTGGGCGAGGCTCCACTTTTTCCCGGCATCGAGTTGGCGCTGAAGGTAGATATCCGCGAAATAATTGATTTTCTCGATCTGATCGTTGAGCGTTGGGTTTGTGTAGTGGTGCAGGTCGGCGGAGAGCTTCTTTGTGCGACCATCGAGCTCCATCCGGTCGTGTTCGCGACTGCCCGCCCAACGTCCTTTGCCGTTGCGGATTAGGCGCAGGCTGCGGTCGGGATACCAGTCGCCATGCGTCATCCAGCGCCCGAGAAACCACACTTTGCGCGGGAATGATGCTCCGTTGAACGCTGGGTCATCCGCTTTAATAAATGCCCGCAGTTCAGCGGCGAGTTCCGGCGAAAGCTCTTCGTCGCAGTCCAAGCATAATACCCAGGGCTGGGTCGCATGGCCAAGGGCGATGTTTTTCTGATCGCGGTGCCCGTGCCAGCTCTCGGGATAAAGCGTTGCGCCATATTCATCGCGCGCGATTGACTCGGTGCCGTCGGTGCAGTCGTTGTAGACAAATACAATTTCGCGCGCCAGCGGTTTTACACTATCGAGGCACCGACGGATACGGGCGGCCTCGTTATGTGCGATCACACAGACGGACAATGGTAAATCGCCGGAGGGTGTCATTTAGGCAACCTTTCGAGTTGTGCCATGGCTGCGCGAAAGACTTGCCCCGGGGTGATTGCGTCGAGGCAACGTTCGGCCTGAGCGCACTCGTGCAGATGGCCAGAGCAGGGGCAATGGTCGCCCTGCAGGCTGGAGTGACTCGTGCCTAACGGAGCCCAACGGGAACTCGCGGTGGGGCCAAACATGCCGATGGTAGGGACGCCGAGCGCAGCGGCGAGGTGCAGCGGGGCGGTGTCCGGCGAGATGAATAACGGTGCCCGGGCGATCGTTGCGATGAATAGTTCCAGCGAGTCGAATTTCGGCAGACTGTGCACGCTGGGGTCAACGGCCTGAAGATCTTTAAGCAGGTCTTGCTCCCGCTTACTGGGTCCCGCGGTGAAAATAATTTCCTGGCCTGCAGAAGCCAACAAATCAGCAAGTCGGTCCCAGTTTTCCACTGGCCATTCCTTCTTACGCTGGCTGGTCGATAGATGGCCAATGATGCGAGGCGTGGGCATCAATTGCTCCGCTTGGGTGGCGAAATCGGGATCGGGCGTTAGTTCCAACTTGAGTGCGTTGCGAATAAACGGGACATTCCAAGCGGACAAGACGTAGGCGTCACGAACCGTTTCGTGGCGCGTGGTATCGAGTTCTTCGATCGTTTTAGTGTAGCAACGGTTTCGGCCAACGAAGCCTTTGGGTGCGACGACGCCAAGACGTTCGCGTGCACCGATCATTCGGGAAAGCAGGGCACCGCGATCATTGCCAACAAAGTCTACGCTGCGGTTAAATTTCTCAGCCCGCAATTCGCGAATGAGCGGAAGGCTGTCTCGCAGCCGTAATTTACCCCGACTACGGGGAAGCGCCCATACGCGGTCAATCCATGTCAGACGGTTGAGTAAAGGGGCGGCCTCGGCAGCAACAAGCACGTGGAGCTCGGCGTCAGGCGCGTGCAGACGAAGCATCCGCAGTGCAGGTGCCATCAGGGCCACATCACCGAGATACTTGAATTTGATTGCCAGGATTTTTTCGCGTCCCACCGTAGATGAATTCTGCGGGCAATGGCCCGATTTAAAATCCTAGGCGATAACGACTAAGCAATGAACGAGCAAGGCCGAAGCTTCTTTGAGTGCACGCGCGATGTGCGGCGGCTGCTCGTGCTCGATCTTGGTTTCCTGGGAGATACTGTGCATCTGTTTCCGGCTTTGCGTGAAATTCGTAACGCATACCCCGAGGCAGAACTGCACGTGATGGCAGCCGAGCACGTGAAGCACATCTTGCAGGTCGTGCCGGGTGTTGACCAAATCCTCGGCTATCCGCGTTTTCCCAAAGGGCCGCGCTGGTATGAAGATTTTGGTCGGGTGGGCGAGCTTCGACGGTCGAAATACGACGTAGTTATCAACCTGAATGGTTCTGATCGCTCAAGTATTCTAACTGCGGCGAGCGGCGCTAAGTGGCGATTAGGACGTGTCCCACCGAAACCGGCGGCGTTTTGGAAGTATTGCTTTTCCCATACGGTGGATATCACGCACGGGGGTAGACCGGTATTTGAACAACGCTGGGAATGTATCCGTGCGGCAGGCATTCCAGTTGGCGAATCGGCGAAATTCGACCTGATGATTCCCGCTGATGTTCAGGAAAGCGTAAACGCAAAACTTGGTGAAGCGCGTCCGTTTATTCATGTGAGTCCGTGCACAACGCAGGACCAGAAAGAGCTTCCGCTGTCGGAGCTCACGAGCCTCGTCTCAGAATTGATTGCGGACCCAGACGGCCCAGCGGTCGCAATTTCCTGTGCTCCCAATGATCGGGAACGTGGCAAGTTGAGGACGTTGCTTGCCGGTCTGCCGACTGCCCCTTGGCGCGTTTTCGAGGGCAATCTTACGCTACTGGAGCTATCGGCGGTCATCGGTCGATCACAGGCTCACTTTGGTGGTGACTCCGGTGCCTTGCATTTAGCGCTGATGATGGGCACCCCAACCATTTCCTGGTTTCGCGACTACATGGGTAAAGCCGAATGGTTGCCACCGGGTGAAATGCATCGCCATGTTATAGGGGAGGAATCGCCCGATGGTCTTCGTGGCGTGACTTCAGCAGATTTACTGGCTGCATGGAAGCGCCTTTAGGGGTGTTGGACTGCCAACGACAGGTGATGTGCCTAGTTAGTGGTTTT
>JBNNDZ010000163.1:0-3410 GCA_050285865.1 Puniceicoccales bacterium | reverse complement strand
TCCATTCCCTGGGAAGTCAAAGCTGGCAACGTCCGGATTTTACGCTAAGCGAGCTCTGCTTTCGTAGTGCACGTGGGCACTGCAAAGATATTTGATTAGCAGAGCAATAATTCGGCTTTAGGCAAACTTCTCATCAAGTAGTTTTAAGATCAGCCGATAAAAATGTTCGCGTTCGTCGAACGTTCGACTGAATCTTCAATTACTTCAATGGACATCCGATACCGTCTGCCACAGATAGAAACCCTCACCGGCGCCGAGGCGATCGAGGGCGAATTCGACGGAACCATCACCGGCATCGCTTCTCTGCGTGAGGCCGAAAACGAAGACCTTTCCTTTCTGGGAAACAAGAAATACACCCCCGAGGTTCGCGAGAGCCGGGCCGGTGTGATTCTCGTCCCGCTGGACTACGAAGGCTCCCCCAAACGGGGCCAAACCTTCGTCCGCGTGCCGAACCCTTCCCTGGCATTGGCCCGCGTCTGCGCCCAGTGGGAGAGCCTGCTGTGGCCTTGGCCGGAGCCCGGCTTTCACCCTTCGGCGGTGATCGACCCGTCCGCCATGATCGGCGAAGGGGTCCACATCGGCCCGGGGTCGGTGGTTGAAGCCGGGGCACGCATCGGCGCGGGAACCTGGCTGCAAGGGCTAGCCTACATCGGCCGCAATGCCGTGGTGGGTGAACGCTGCTGGCTGCATCCACGCGTCACGCTGTATGCGGATTGCGTGCTGGGCGACCGCGTGCGCATCCTTGCGGGCGCGGTGATCGGCTCCGACGGCTTTGGCTACGAAACCACGGGCGGCATCCACGAGAAAGTTCCACAAATTGGCAATGTCGTCATCGGCAACGACGTGGAAATCGGGGCAAACACCACCATTGACCGCGCACGCTTCAACAGCACCCGCATTGGCGAAGGTGCGAAAATCGACAACCTGGTCCAGATCGCGCACAACGTCGAAATCGGGCCGCACTGTTTGATTGTCGCCCAAGCCGGTGTTTCCGGTAGCACGGTGCTGGAAAACCATGTCGTCCTGGCTGGCCAGGCTGGCATCACCGGGCATTTGCGTCTGGCAGCGGGCACTATAGTCGGTGCCCAGGGCGGCGTCCACTTCGACACCGATGCGGGCAAGTATTACCGCGGCAGCCCGGCCCTGGAGGCATCTCTCGCCAACCGCATCCACATCCTTTCCAAACGCTTGCCAGAGCTGTTCAAGCGCATGGAAAAAATCGAGGAATCGCTGATACCGACCCGTTAGGGAATCATCGTTCCTGTAAAATGCTCGGGGGCGTCACCTAATCGTTGAATTTCTTGTCCGCCTCTCCACTATGGCCCTCAAACCCAGCGCATGAAAGAACAGGAACTCAAAATTTTCACCGGCAACGCCAACCCAGAGCTCACCCAGGAGATCTGCCAATACATCGGCACCCGCCTCGGTAAAGCCACGGTAACGGCCTTTCCCGATGGCGAGACCTTCGTCCGCATCGATGAAAACATTCGCGGACGGGACGTGTTTCTCGTCCAACCGACATGCGGCCCGGCGAACCATCATCTGATGGAGCTCCTGATCATGGTCGACGCTGCCCGCCGCGCCTCGGCGAGCCGCATCACCGTGGTTCTCCCCTTCTTCGGCTATGCGCGCCAGGACCGCAAGGACCAGCCCCGCGTGCCGATTACCGCCAAGCTCGTGGCGAACCTCATCGCCGCCGCCGGTGCCAGCCGCGTGTTGACGATGGACCTGCACGCTCAGCAAATCCAGGGCTTCTTCGACCTGCCCGTCGATCATCTTTACGCCTCACCGGTGTTCTCGAATTACCTTCAGCAACTCAAGCTTGAGAGTGACCTCGTCGTTTACTCACCGGACGTTGGCGGTATGAAAATGGCCGCTGCTTACGCGGAAATTCTCAATGCGCCCCTGGGCTTCGTTGCCAAAAAGCGCACCAGCGCAACGGATGTCGAAGCGTTCAATCTTGTCGGCGATGTCGACGGCAAGGACGTGCTTTTGATCGACGACATGACCGAGACCGCCGGCACCTTGACCGCGGCCGCAAAGCTGCTCAAGCAGTCCGGTGCCAACAGCGTCCGCGCCGCCGTCACCCACGGCGTCCTGAACGACATTGGCTACGAGCGTTTGAAGGCCGGAATCATCGACGAGCTCATTACCACCAATACGACTCCGGTGGAAACACGCGACTTGCCGATTACGGTGCTCAGCGTGGCGGAGCTTCTCGGCAAGGCCATCATGCATATCCACTCCAACGAGTCCGTCACCAGCCTCTTCGAAATAAAGGGCTTCTAAGACGCCGCGCTAAACCATGGACATCCAAATCGCGGGAATCGGGCTGTTGATGATCGTGATCTTCGCGATCAATCTGGCCCTGTTTGCGTTCTGGATCTGGATGCTCATCGACTGCGTCACCCACGAACCCAGTGAGGGCAATGACAAGATCATCTGGGTCTTGATCATTGTCCTGCTGAACTTCATCGGCGCACTGGTTTACTTTTTCGTGCGGCGCACGGCACGCAAAAGTGGCGCGGGTTGAATCACCCCACCAGGTCGCGGGGGTTGCCGCGAATTTTCAGGCGTGGGCGGGCGATGCGGACCGTTTCCAATTCGCCTTGGTGGAATATCCCGTAACCCACCGGAGAGCGCGTGTAACCGCCAGCCAGCAGCTTGCGGAGGCGGTAGATTTTCTTCGCCCAGTTGAGGCGCGATCGGGAAATGGTCAGACCGTCGCGGGCATCTTCGGACGAAGTTTTGCCTTCGGTGCTGCTCAGGTTTTCGCCGTGCCAGGCAAAGATGCCAATCGGCTCGCGGACCACGCCTAACGTGGCACCGAGCTCCAATTGACGCCGGAACCACAAGTGGTCGGCAATCAGGCGGTAACTGGCGTCGTATTGGTGACGCTCCCACAGCGAGCGCCGGTAGATAAATGAACAAGTCTGCACCGGCATGTGCCAGTAGGAATCGACCACCCGGGGGACGACGACCTGCTTGAACAGTTGGAGGAAACGCCCCTGCCCGTCCACCATCACCGTCGGTCCAAGCACGGCATCAAGCCCAGCGCGCTCCAGCAAATCCAGCGCCGCGTTCACCCCAGCGCGGTTGAGCTGCTCGTCGGTGTTCAAGTGGATGATGATTTCGCCCGTCGCCCGCCCAGCAGCCTTGTTGAGCGCATCGTACATGCCACGGTCGGGCTCGGAGTGCCATTTCAGGTCTTGGCTGGTGGATAGGAAATCCAAGGTCCCGTCCGTGCTGCCGCCGTCGGCAATGACGTGTTCGTAGTCGCGCCCCTCCAGCGCATGCCGCACCGAGGCCACGCAGTCCGGCAAAAATCGCAGCCCATTAAAGCTCGGCGTGATGACGCTTACTTTCACCGCGTGGTTGTTTCAGATTCACGCCTGCCGGGCAAGCTTGGG
>JBNNDZ010000162.1:0-6904 GCA_050285865.1 Puniceicoccales bacterium | reverse complement strand
GCATAGTCACAATGCCGGGTAATATGCATCAGCCAGGCCTCCCATCCGCTCGCCGGGTCAGCAGGATCCGCCCATAGCCGCCCAGGAACACCAGCCAGGCGCCACTCCAGGCGAGCGCGGCCAGCCACAGCCCCGCCATCATCGGCATGACGCCCAGGGCCACGGCCACCCGGGCCAGGCCGGCGCACAGTATCAGCAGGTAGGCGGTCAGACCGCCGCGCCGCAAGCGTAAAGGGCGGCCGGTATGGCCGACCGCGACCCGGGTCATCACGCCCAGCACCATGGTTCCCATGGCACCGGCTCCCAGGGCATGCAGCCAGGCGGAGCCGGGCACCAGGGACAGCGCCGCCAGGCCCAGCAATACCAGCCCCGCCACCACCCAGAGGTGGCCCAGGTGCAATATCCACAGCAGCGGTTCACGCCCGGTTCGCCATCCGGCCCAGCCCACCAAACGCGCCAACACCAGCAGCGCCGCCAGCAACGCCAGCGCGGCCTGCCAGGGGGAGGACGTCAGGCCAGCGACCCGCAGGCACCCAGCAAAACATCGAAGCGCAAACGCAGTCGCTCGACCTGACCGAAGAACGTTTCCGCGACGGCTTGACCTCGGCGTTGGACATCGAACAGGCCAAGTCGAACCTCTATGTCACCCAGGCGGCGATTCCGGTTTTCCGCATTCAAATGAACGAGGCCTACAATCGCCTCGCCGTGCTGTGTGGGAAAGATCCTGGCACGCTACAGGAAATCATTGGGGACACAGCCCTGTTGCCAGTGCCGGACATGGATGTCTCCACGGGCGTTCCTGCCGACCTGATGCGCCAGCGTCCGGACATCCGGCGGGCTGAGCGTGAAGTCGCCGCCGCCAATGCGATGATCGGTGTCGCCACGGCCAACCTTTACCCGCGCTTCGCCTTGAAGGGCTCTATCGGTCTGGAGTCGCGTTCGTTCAGCGATTTGTTCGATTCATCGAGTATTATTTGGACCGTTGCGGCGCCGGTTCATTGGAATATTTTCACGGCCGGGCGCGTGCTCGACACTATCGATATCAAGACCGAACAGACCGAGAAGGCTACGCTGAACTACCAGTTGACCGTCCTCGAAGCACTGGAGGAAGTTGAGAACGCGATGGTCGGCTACAATGAATACCGGATACGCCAAGGCTTTCTCGAAGGGGCAGAAAAGGCGACTGAATCTGCGGTGGAACTCGTCACAACTCAGTATGAAAACGGGCTGACCGATTTTAACAACGTGCTGGACATGCAGCGTGCGCTTTACGAGCAGCAGAACCACCTCGTATCCAGTCAGACGGATTCACTGCGCAGCGTGGTCGCGCTTTACAAGGCACTCGGCGGTGGCTGGAAGCCTTACACCGACACCGAAGTCATCGAAGACGCCGCCAACGTGCAGTAGGTTGCGCGGCGATTTTTCTTGTTGAATACCGGGGCTGGCTTCGCGTTTACTTCCCGGCTTGCAAATCCCATGGCATTGATCGTTCAGAAATACGGCGGCACGTCGGTAAAAGACGTGGACCGCATCAAAAATGTCGCACAGCGCATTAAGAGCTTTGTCGACGAAGGCCACCAGGTGGTGGTCGTCGTCAGTGCGCGCGGCGGCGTGACCAATGAACTCGTGGAGCGTGCGCGGCAGATTAATCCGACGCCCGCCGAGCGCGAGATGGACATGCTGCTGGCTTGCGGCGAGCAGGAAACCATCGCTTTGACCGCGATTGCGCTGCACGCAATTGGCCAGCCCGCGGTTTCGCGCCTTGGGCATCAGGCCGGGTTTATCACCGACCGCGAGCACACCCGCGCCCGCATCATCGACATCACCGGCGGCGACATCAAGGACCGACTCGACATGGGCGAGGTGGTCATCGTGGCAGGCTTTCAGGGGCATAACCAGGATGGCGACATCACCACGCTCGGCCGGGGCGGGAGCGACCTCTCCGCCGTGGCACTTGCCGCAGGTCTGAATGCCGATCTGTGTCAGATTTTTACCGACGTCGAAGGCGTCTACACGGCCGACCCGCGCGTGGTGCCTAATGCCCGCAAGATCAACGAAATTTCCTACGAGGAAATGCTGGAGCTCGCCTCGATGGGCAGCAAAGTCATGCAGGCGCGCTCCGTGGAATTTGCCCAGAAACACAACGTTGTGTTTGAAGTTCGCAGCAGTTTTAACGACCAACCCGGAACCATCGTGAAAGCAGAAGTCCCGTCCATGGAAGACGTCGTCGTAAGCGGCGTGGCGCTCGACAAGAACCAGGCCAAGATCACCGTGAACGACCTGCCGGACAAGCCGGGCATGGCCGCCATCGTGTTTCAAGCACTGGGCCAGGCCAATGTCATCGTCGACATGATCGTGCAAAACATCGGTCGTGGCGGTGCCGCCAACCTGACCTTCACCGTCAACAAGGACGATGTTCACCGCGCCGTGGGCACCGTCGAAAAGGCGCTCAAGGAATACGGCAATTGCACGGTTAATTACACCGGTGACATTGCAAAGCTTTCCGTTGTTGGCGTGGGCATGCGCAGCCATGCCGGCGTTGCCGCGACCTTGTTCGATATCCTCGCCAAGCACAGCGTGAACATTCAGATGATTTCGACTTCGGAAATCCGTATTTCCGTGGCCATCGAGCTCGAAGACGCCGTCGCCGCGACACAAGCCGTGCACGATGGATTTGGCCTGGATAAGATTAAGGATTAGAGCATTTCTCCTTTAATCTCCCCCCATGTCCGAACCCGTTACGATCTTCATTACGCGGAAGGCGAAGCCGGGCAAGGAAGCGGAACTTGAAGCGTGGATGCGGGAGATTCGCGCCGCTTCAAGCCAGTGGCCGGGTTATGTGTCGAGTCGTTCGCTGGAATCCGAGGAGGGCGGCAAGCCCGGCGAGTTCGATGTCGTCTTCACCTTTGATTCGGCGGAAAATTTCAACCACTGGGTCAATTCGCCGGAGAAGAAGGCGTTCTACGACCGTTTGCCCGCGCTGATCGACGAGCAAAAGGTGCGTCGCCTCAGTGGACTGGAGCCCTGGCTGCAATTGTCCGCACCGAACATGGCCCCGCCGCCCAAGTGGAAAATGTGTCTGCTGGCGTTCTTTGCGGTCTACCCGACAATTTACTTTGTCTCGGCTCTTGCGGGCGACTTTTTGCTGGGCCTACCGATCTGGTTACGCCTGCTTTGCACCGTGCCGGTAATCAGCATCATCATGACCTTCATCGCCATGCCGTTGATGACGCGGCTGTTCCGCGGATGGTTATATGGGGGTGGGAGATTAAAGGAAAAAGTTTAAAAATTAAAGGATGCTTAGTGGCGTGATGCGAATTGTGACAGCGGGTTTGTTATCGTTGTTCGAAGGCCGTATTCTGTTGCACGATGCGTGCAGTGATCGCACCGCTTCGCACGCATGGAGCATTTCATCTATTGGGCCAACGGTCCAATTCATACCAGCCCAGTCCGTAGGGCTGGGTAATCGGTAGTAGTGCGCCTCAATTGCGGGCCAACGGTCCGCTTCATGGCGGTGCAAGGATGAGGCGGACTTTCAGCCCGCCCGCAAATCCCCGGCAATGCGTCAACCCAGCGCTTCGCACTGGGCTGGTATGAGTCGGGCCGTTGGTCCGATCGTGGTGCCCGGGTATGCGTTGTTTGGTGCGTAATGCCCGGTATGCGTTTTTCGATGCGTGATGCCCGGTGCGTCCTGCACGATACGTGATGCCCGGGTGTGCCCTGTACGGAGCGTGAGGTCCGTTGTGCCCTGCACGATACGTGATGCCCGATGCGTCCGGTTCGGTGCGTGATGCCCGATGGACGAGGCGAGAGCGTCGAGATGCGCACTACCAAATCACACGGCAATCAGCGTACTCCGGCCAGCAACAGCCGCGAAACGTCACGCCACCCCCACACCGACGCATTCCGTCCGTTCCGTTTCCCCACTTTAATTTTTAATCTTTAATTTGCTCACTCTACTTACTTTCAAATCCGACCAGTCCGTCCAGGCTCTTCCGGTTTTTCTTATCCCGATACGCCGCCATGCCGTCTTCGCCTTCTTTGACGCTGGCTTTGATGAGGGTTTCGCGCTCGGATTTGTAATCGTAAAAGGGCACGCCCCATCCGCAGGAGTCGCTGATGCGGGCGACTTCGATTTCGATGATGGCGCGGGCACCAGGCATATCGACGAATTGGGGGAGTAGCTCCTCGTATCGCGCGCTGTCCAGCTCATGGACTTTGCCCGTGCCGTGAAAACGCATGATCTTGGGCCCGCCGTCGAAGGCGCAAAACATCACACAGATTCGACCGTTCTCCTTCAGATGGGCAATGGTTTCAACGCCGCTGCCCGTCAGATCGAGGTACGCGATGGTCGTCGGCCCGAGGATGCGAAAGCTGTCCATGCCCTTTGGCGAACAATTCACGAGTCCGTCGCCTGAAAGCGGCGCGGTGGCCACGAAATACATTTTCTGATGTTCGACCCATTCACGGATCTTTTCGTCGATGATGTCGTAAACTTTTCCCATGATAACTTAGCTTCAAATGAAATCAGATGGTTCAATCCCAGTGATGTAAATTCGTCTAACCGGATGGTCGACATAATACAGGATTGCGTGATCATCAAGTAGCAGGCCGAAAAGATCGCCTTCTTCTCCGGAATCAATGAAGTCTGGCTCCACGTATGGATTCTCGCCCAAGGCTTCAATTCGCGCCAGAACCTTACTGCGTTGGCGCTTATTTAGAGTCCCGAGATTGGCCAGCGCTCGCGTCTGGATAAACGGGTCATACATTGTCGCCGTCAGGAAACATTCGTTTCGCTTCCTCAAGGCTGACCCATTGCTCGGGACTTTTATCAGCGAAGCGGGAAGCCATCTCTTTGCGGAACGATTGATTTTCCTTCAGCCGCAGGACAACAAGGTGAGACATCAACCGCTGCCGCTCGATTGGCTCCAGACGATCAACTTCATCAATGATGTCAGCAAAACTCATGACACTATGATGAGCTTTCTGTTATCCAAAGTCGAGTTCCAACCGCGGTTTTCCTCCAAGGGAGTGTCTGGGAATTTATAATGCAGATGGTAGACACTCCCCAAGTGCAGCTCACCCATTCCTAGAGTTTTTCCTTTCCATTTTGCCCGTTCAACTTTGAACTTCGAAGTTTAAACCCCGAATCCGAATTTTATGAAATATCTCAGCACTCGTGGACAAAGCGACGAGGTCACCTTCACTGAAGCGGTGGCGACTGGACTGGCACCGGATGGCGGGCTTTACCTGCCGGTAACGCTGCCCGATATCTCGGGACGTCTGAAGACCTGGGGCGATCTCAGCTACCCGCAGCTTTGCTTCGAATTCATGAAGCTCTTTGCGACGGACTTGCTGGAGGACAAGCTGGAGAAGATCATCGACCAGTCCTATAAGACTTTTTCCCGCAAGGAAATTGCGCCGCTCGTCAAGCTGGACGACCACTTGCAGGTGCTGGAGCTTTTCCATGGGCCCACGCTCGCCTTCAAAGACTTCGCGCTTCAGCTCTTGGGCAACCTTTACGAGGAGCAGATTGAGCGCACGAGCACGCCGATTAATATTCTCGGCGCGACTTCGGGTGACACCGGTTCGGCGGCCATTCATGGTCTGCTCGGCAAGAAGGGCGTGCGCATCTTTATCCTGTATCCGCAGGGCCGCGTCTCGATGCTGCAAGAGCGGCAGATGACCACCACCGCCGCGCGGAATGTCTACCCAATTGCGCTGGATGGTTCCTTCGACGATGCGCAGCAAATGGTTAAGGACGCCTTTGGCGATGCCGAGCTCAAGTCGCGCTATCACCTGTCGGCGATCAACTCGATCAACCTCGCCCGCATTCTGGCGCAGTGTGTTTACTACGTTTGGGCGTGGCTGCGCCTGGACGATGCTGCCCGCGAGCGCGGCGTGGAATTTGTCGTGCCGACGGGCAACTTTGGTAACGTCCTGGCGGGCTGGATGGCGCACAAAATGGGGCTGCCCGTAAAGGGTTTCCGCGTTGCCACCAACCAGAACGACATCCTTTGCCGCCTGTTCAACACCGGCGAGTATCAGGTCGACAAGGTCCAGCCGAGCGTTGCACCGTCGATGGATATCCAGGTCGCGTCGAATTTCGAGCGCTTCCTGTACTACAACGTTGGCCGCGACTCCGCCAAGGTTCGGGAGGTGATGCAGGCATTCAAATCGACCGGCAAATACAACTTCGAGAATTTCGACCGCGACATCTTCTCGGCCTCGCGCATGGACGACGGCGAGATCAGCAAAGTCATCGAGCAGACCTTCGAGCAATACAGCTACGTTCTCGATCCGCACACGGCGTGTGCCTTCAAGGATCTGAACAAAGACCGCACGAACGTCGTCATGGCCACCGCGCACCCGGCGAAATTCCCGGAAGTCATCGAGCAGGCTCTCGGCCGCACTCCGACCGCGCCGTCACTGGAAGCAATCAAGCGCGAGCCCATCGTGAATTACATGCTCCCCGCGGACGCCGACGCCCTCGCCGAATTCCTCCGCGAGCACGCCAAAGGCGGCTGATTTGGGATTGCGGAATGCGGATTTGGGAATGCGGATTGCGGAATTCTCGTGACACGCTCAGGCCAAGGCAGAGTGTGGAGTGACTGCAGCAGTCGCAGGCAATGACTTTAGTCCCGGGTTGCGTATGATGCGTGTAGCCGCGAGTCCATAATGCGCCTGCTGCGGTCAATCCGCAATCCGCAATCCGCCTTGGCCTGAGCTTGTCGAAGGCAATCACCTCACTCCTTCGTCGTCTTTACTTCGATGACGTCGTGGGGGGCGGATTCGCGTTGGCCGGCGGGGGAGACGCGGATGTAGCGCGCGCGCGCGCGGTGCTCCATGAGGTTGTTGGCACCCAGGTAGCCCATGCCGCTTTGAAGGCCGCCAGCGAGCTGGT
>JBNNDZ010000161.1:0-4060 GCA_050285865.1 Puniceicoccales bacterium | reverse complement strand
GCGTTGTTTGAATTTTTATGGGGCTACATTTACGCGGCGATCGCACTGACGTTCCTGATGCTGGCGCAATTTTGGGTCGGGCGGCATTTGCTCAAAGGGCGGATGGAATCCTTCATGGCGCACCATCCGAAGTTCAATGCGATTGATCGCGCGGTCTCCGCGAAGGGACTGCGGGTTGCTTTCTTGCTGAGGCTGGGGCCGGTTCCCGTCAGCCCATTGAGCTACATTTTAAGTGCGAGCCGGATTTCGTTTCGTGTCTACTTGATTGCGTCGCTGGGGGCTTACGTGAGTCCACTGGCGGTTGTGTATTACGGCAATCTGGCGGGTCACTTGACGAAGCTCGCAACCGGACAAGAGCACCACAGTGTGTGGCACTACATTGCCATGGGTGGCGGCGCGGTGGTGGCCGTGATTGCCACAGTATACATCAGCCATGTAGCGCGACAGGCCTTGAAGGATGCGGACGCGATGTAAGCCCATTTTACCTCTAATAGCCCGAATCGAGAAACATGTAATACGTCAGGTCGTAGTGTCCGGCTTGTGAATGGCTATTAGCAAAGTTCCACTCGGTGAACCAGTCAAAGGTTGCCCAGAATTCCGGTTGGTTGCGCAGGACGGCGTAGTTCGTTTTCCATGTCGTCCAGTCTTGTTCGGTGACGACTTCGGTCAGCGCCTTGAGCATTGCCAGTGCATCCGAGAGTTCGACTTCGACGAACAGGTTGGGGAAATCGCCGATCAATCCTTGGTAGACACTCATGGTGTCGAGTGCGGGTTGGGCAGCCCCATTCTCATCGAAGACCAAATCGTTGAAGGCGTAGGAACGGTTTGCGACGATCGTATACACCCAGCTCTGTTCGCCGTTTTTGACGCGCAGGTAAGTCAGGCTTGGGAGGAACGGAGTGAAGGATTGCTCCGTGCGCATGGTCAACCCGGAGACGGCGGTTTCCCATTCGGACTGATTGGAAATCTGGTCCGGCAACTCCAACTTGTCGCGGGTCTGCGCGGGGTTGAGGGGATCAGGGGGACCGCTTACCTCGGGGCCGAGCCTTGCCTGAATCTGCGCCAGGACCTGACTGAGTGGATCTTTGTCATCATCCGTAACGGCTGTGGGGCTATCCTCGCCGGGGAAAGGCATGGTGAAGAGCATATCCTGCCCCAAGCCTTGCGTCCACATGTCGCGGTAAAACTGGCGCTTTCCGGGGGGCAGCAATCGCAGGAAGTTGTCCTCAAACTCTTGCCGCAAAAAGCCCATGAAGGTCCACGTTTGGAGTTTCTCCTTGGTGCTGCCCCAGTAGGTGTAATCTGCGACAAGGGAGTAATACAGGCGCTCCAGTCCGCTGAAGTCGACGAGCCAGAAGGTGGACGGGATGCCGCCTTTACGGCCGTGCACGACAGTGGCGTTGGTTTCGTTACGCAGGATGGTCAGCCACGCATTGGGATTTTCCCGTTCGCCGTCCCAGATGTCCGACACGGAGTAGCCATCGGGTTTGTATTGGTAAAGCGTGCTCGCGTAAGCTTCTTCGTAAGCGGCGTTGCCATGCACTTTGAAGCTCATGAAATCTTCCCAGTGCTTCAGGCCGAGTTCGGGGTCGAGCACGGCGGGGTCGCTTTCGGGCTTCACAAAGTAGGCCCAGAAATAATCTTTGATCGCGTAGGTCGCGAGGTTGCCCACGCACACCGGGCCTTGAATCATACCGCTGACAATCAACTTGGAATTTTCGTAGAGGAAGCTCGCGCGCTGCAGGGCGGGAATTGCACGGAAGACTTCAAAGGGATTGTGCGAATCGTAGCCTGGGTTCAGTGGGCCATCGCCGGACCATTCGATTTGGAAAAATATTTCGTCGAGCCGCTGGAGGTCGGAGTCGCTCAGGTCCCAGACGAAGAACGATTTCTGAGCACGCGCCTCGGTGATCTTTTGCAGGCGGTAATAGACGTGTTTCACCTCCCGGTTCAAAAACGGGTCGTCAAAGGGGCGGGAGGTGATGATTTCTTCGATTGGTTTTCCGGGTGGTGTCGCCGAGCGAACGAGTCGGAAAAACGCATCGGGCATGGCGTCGAAATGATATGTTGCCAGGAAAGTATGTTCGAACAGGTAGCGGGCGACCAGCGGGGCCCGCTCGTCATCCTGATTCAGAAACGCCTCCCATTGTTCAATGGTTTGCGGATGGGAAATATGTTCCAGTGCAGCCTGGGCTTCTTTGGATGGGCCGGGCGCTCCGTCCTTGATCCAGTCCGTCAGAGTCTGGATTTCGGTGGCGTTCAAAGCGGGCAGGGCGAATGGCATGCCCGCGCCGGGGTTGTTGGACAGCCACTGCTCGATGTTTTCCGAGCCTGCGCACACGTGCTTGTTGGCGTTGGCGTGAACGTCTGCCACTGGTTCAAGTGGGAACTCGCCCTGATTGTGCGCGTAGCCCGCCATGATCATGCGGTAGAGAATGCTCTCGGCCAGGCGCTTGTCTTGCGGGGCGTCTTCGGCGACGACGGAGAAAAAGCCACGCTCGCGCCATGCTTCGATGGAGGGCTCATCGATCAGCCGCACGGGCCGCTCCGGGAACAAGTGGACGCCGTCCGGGTTGACCGGGCGCGCGCCGCGGGCAAGGCCTTCGTAGCAGGTAAGCTTCAGCAGGCACGGCGAATTTAAGCACCCATGACACGCGATGCATCGCGCGGTGAAGATCGGCTGCACCTGCGAGAGGTAGACATCCTGGGCAATGGCGGCCGCGGGGTCGGAGATCATTGCATCGCCGTAGTCGGGCGAATCTTTCACGAAGCCATCCCACTTCGGCTTGAAGTCTGGCGCTAGATTATAAACCGCCACCAACCCGACGACGAGAAGTACCAATGCCAACGCGATCCCGCCCAACCCTTTACCTACCGGATGCTTCATGACGCCGAGTTTGTGTATAGGCCGTGCGGGTCACAATCATAATAACGTTTGAGGCGGGTGCATTGCGGCTGACCTTTTGACCTTGCCTCTGAATAGAGCGCGCGTCACTTTTTCCGGCTTCTCATGAGCCAGAATCAGCCCGAGACCGATAACTCCCATGACCTTTTCGCCGTGCGCCGCGAAAAGCTCGACAAGCTGCGCGCTGCCGGACGTGATCCGTTCCGCGCCAACTGGGACCAGACGCACACCAGCAAGCAGGCCTTCGCGCAATTTGAAGCCGATGAAGCCGCTTTCTTTGACGCAAACCCGACGGTGAAAGCCGAGCTCGAGGTTTACGAGGCTGCGGCGGAGAAACAGAACGCGGCCAAGATGGAGCGCCGCGCCAAGATTCAGGCTGGCGAGATGTCGCAGGACGATCCGTTTGAGCTGCCCGAAGTCCCCGCCAAGCCGGAGATCCCGATGGGCCCGGAGGTTTCGATGGCGGGCCGCGTCATCACCTTCCGCGTGATGGGTAAGGCGAGCTTCATGAAGATCCTCGACCGCGACGGCGTCATCCAGCTTTACGTGACCCGCGACGATTTGCCCGAGGGCGAATACAACGACTTCTTCAAGAAGATGGTCGATATCGGCGACATCATCGGCGTGCGTGGTCCGACCTTCCGCACGTCGACGGGCGAGATCACGGTCCACATCAAGGACTACGGAATCGTCTCCAAGTCGATGCGCCCGCTGCCGGAAAAGTTCCACGGCATGACCGACAGCGAGCAAATTTACCGCCAGCGCTACCTCGACCTGATCAGTAACGAGGAGAGCCGCACGCGCTTCCGTCAGCGCAGCGAAATCGTTAAGGAAATCCGCCGCTACCTGTGGGACAAGGACTTTTCCGAAGTCGAAACACCCTGCCTGCACAACGTGGCCGGTGGCGCCGCCGCGCGTCCGTTTGTCACGCACATGAACGCGCTGGACTGCGATTTCTACCTGCGTATCGCACTGGAGTTGCACCTCAAGCGTATGCTCGTGGGCGGCGTTGACCGCGTGTTCGAGCTCAGCCGCGTGTTCCGCAACGAGGGTCTTTCCCGCCGCCACAACCCCGAGTTCACGATGCTCGAGGTCTACCAGGCATACACCGACTACCGCGGCATGATGGACCTCGTGAAGGGCCTGATCATGCAC
>JBNNDZ010000160.1:0-3908 GCA_050285865.1 Puniceicoccales bacterium | reverse complement strand
AATCCGCCCTTGCCGTGGTTCTGCATTGGCGGGGTCAAGCGTGCCAACGCGTGGGAAGTCATCGCGGCCGGAGCCGAAGCCCTGGTGGCGGTTTCGGACTTGTTACTGGCTGAAGATACCGCTCAGGCAACTCGTGAATTGCGGGCGAGCTGGCAATAATGTTGGCGCGCTGCGCATATTAAGGGGCAGGTGCGCAATAGGATTTTCCCACGTGAGGCCAGCTAATGCAGGCCTGCGATGGTGCGTTACTTGCCCTTGGCGATGGTGGAATTATACACGTCGCGGGTGACGAGCTTCAGCCGAAAGTCGGTGACGTTGTCAAATGGGGCGACGCCGCGCAGGTAAATACGCTCGCGGGCAAGGATGAAGCCGGGTTTCCAGATGGGCGGCGGGGAGTTGACCTCGGTTCCGTCGGCCAGATACCAGGCGAACTGGAAATTGAAATCAACCGACTCATAATTGAGGTTTTCCAGCTCGACGCGGACTACGTGGGCGTCTCCCTCGCGGACTTCTTCAACGTTTAAAACGGAGACCGTGCGGGCAAATTGAGGGTCGATATCGACCTTGCTCATGGCCATCGGATTGGCGGCCTGGGTGGTATCAGTCGGGGCTTCGGCGGAATCGCAACCGCTGAACAGGGCGCTGATTGTGAGGATGGACAGGAGGATGCTGGCGCGGATCATGCGTAGAGTCGGTGGTGTGGATGTTGGGCAATGTAAATTCGCCCAATTAGCTATCATGCAAACTACCAGCAGGTTATCTTCCGATTTGACCGAATGGTCAAACCATTTTGCTGAACATGAAAAAGCCCGCGCATCGGATGACGGCGGGCTCGGAGATGTCTGGGCCGGATGTTACTTTTTCCGGTGCCCTTGAATGGAGAGCTCGATGTCGACCTTGTCGCCCACGATCGGGCCGCCTGATTTCAGGCCCCAGTCGGCGCGGTTGATTTCCGTTTCGCCTTCGAAACCGATGATTTCGAGCCCCTTGTAATGGCCTTGGCCCTCTTGCACGCCAAGGTATTCCACGTCGAGCGTGACTGGCTTGGTGACGCCGAGGATGGTCAAGTTGCCGGTGACTTCGTAGTCATCGTCGTCGTCATCCTTCTTCCAGGAGGTCGTCTCGAAGCTCATCACCGGGTATTCCGCGATGTTGAAATAATCGTCCTGCTGCAGGTGGTTGTCGCGCTTGTTGTTGTTGGTGTTGACGCTCTTCGTTTTGATGTCCGCCTTGGCCTTGGACTTGGTCATGTCGTCCTGGTCGACGACGATCTCGCCGGAGAAATCACCGAAGCTGCCCTTCACCTTGTTGATGTGGTGGCGCACCGCAAAGGTGATGGAGGAATGGTTCGGATCGATCTCGTAAACAACGGTTTCAGCCTGAGCGCCGATGGCTGCAAACAGGCTGGTGAGGATTACAGTGGTTTTATGCATGGTGATTGGAGTTGGATTATGTCTTCACATCGAGATAAATCCAATTTCACCGTAAATGCAAATGCCTGAAGCAATTTTTTACGGGAACTTCGAGTCCCGTAAGGTTTTAGAGCAGATCTTGCAGTTGCTGGAGGGCTCCGGTCTGGACAAGGAAGTAATGCTCGTCGTTATGGCTCCAGCCTAGAACCGTTACCTGCCCGAGGTTGATTACCTGTGGTTGTGGCTTCTTGCCAAATTTGGGGAACAGACCGCGGCGAACAATGTAGAGGTCGATTTCGCGGGTGGGATCCATGCGGATGACGGAAATCATTTCGCCGCCCCAGCGCATGATGGAGCACCCGACTTCGGGGAGCACATCGACTTGGGGCGGGAGTTCCTCGGGGACCGGCGCACCGTATTTCTCCAGGTGCGCGATAATTTCCTTCATGTCCTGCGACGAATAATCCACGTCGAGATGGGAAATGTGGTGTTGCTCAATTTCGGAGTAGAACTCTTCGATCGGTGCACTCGCATTGGCTTCGTGCGGGTCGAGGAGCATGAAGCTGAAGCCAAGGAGCAGGACAATGCCGGCGGCCATGGAAATAATACCCGGGCTTCGCCACCATGCGCGATCCTGGCGAGGCTGGAAGGGGACGGCCGTGCCGCGCTCAGAGGGCTCGTCGCGGGCTTCATTGGCAAAATCGACGACCTCGGGGGTGTTGTCAGCAGCGAGGTCCTCGCTTTCGTCTTCCGACTCGTCAGCCTGCGGACCTTGTTTGGCCTCAATCATGGCGGCGACGATCTGGTCTTCGAGGCCTTCCGGGGCATCGATGTTGTGGAGCTTGCTGGCGAAGGCGCGATCAAAAACCTGTTCCTGTGCGAAC
The DNA here is from genome assembly GCA_050285865.1 of Puniceicoccales bacterium. Lineage (GTDB taxonomy): Bacteria > Verrucomicrobiota > Verrucomicrobiia > Opitutales > Cerasicoccaceae > Cerasicoccus. The sequence goes on along the minus strand of JBNNDZ010000160.1, from coordinate 1,612 downwards.
CACTCGGCCAGCTCGAGGTCTTCCTCGACCAGCGCAAGCAGCTCCGCCACCTCGGGGTCCTCGGAGTCGAGGCTATCCGGACGGATGGCGGCCAGGCGTTCTTTGATCTTATCGATGTCCATGGAAACAGGCTTTAAAAGCAGGCTAAGCGCGCAGGAGGGCTTTTTTCAATTGGGTTTTCCCTCGGGACAGGCGTGACATAACGGTGCCGATAGGAATATCGAGCGTTTCGGCGATTTCCTTGTAGCTGAGGTCCTTGAGGTAAAAAAGGACCAGGGGCGCGCGGTAGGCCTCGTCAATTTCGTCCAGTGCGGCGACAGCGCTTTTGGCGTCGAGCCGCTCCACGATGCCGGGCTCCACGTGGGGTGCTTCGGCTTCGATGATTTCGGGTTCTTGGACGGACATGTTGGCCCCGCGTCGGCGCACGCGGAGGAATTCGCGGTAAAGCGTGGTGAAAAGCCATGACTTGACCTTGGAGGCGTCGCGGAGCGAGTCGCCCTTCTCGGCATAGACCACGAAGGTCTGCTGAGTGAGATCGGAGGCTTCATCTTGATTTTTGGAAAGGCTGTAGGCGAAACGATAGAGCGGCTGATAGTAATCAGCGACAAGTTGACGGAAATTTATATCCGGGTTTTCAGACATGGGAGTCAGTCAGTAGCTCTATTATTCCGTCAAAAAGTGGCGTTTCGCGGTCTTAATCAAAAATCTAGGGGGAAACTCTGGCTAACAACGGCGAAGCCGCAAGTTCATTCACGAATCAATATTGTCACAAAATCAACATGGCGTCGCCGTAACTATAAAAGCGGTAGCGGCGGGAGATCGCTTCCTGGTAAAGTTCCTTGAGCCAATTCAAGCCGCCATCCGCGTTTGGCGCGAGGAAGGCACCGACCAGGCAGAGTAGCGTGGAGCGGGGCAGGTGGAAGTTGGTGATGAGTGCGTCGACGGCGCGAAAAGTGTAGGGTGCGTAGATGAAAATGTCGGCGTCGGCACCGTAAGGCCCGTCGGCGGGCGTGGTGTTTTGTGTTTTCGCGGCGTAGTCTTCCAGCGCACGCAGGGAGGTGGTGCCAACGGCGACCCGGGGACCCGCACCTTGGGTCACGGCTTGGCGGGAGGTGGCTGGAACCTCGTAAAACTCACGGTGAATGATGTGTTCTTCGACGTTTTCGGCACTGATGGGGCGAAAGGTGTCCAGTCCGACATGCAGGGTGACATCGTGAAACGACGCGCCTGCCAGTGCCAACTGTTCAATCAGCTCCGGGGTGAAGTGCAGGCCCGCAGTGGGGGCGGCCGCCGCCACCTTGCGCGTGGGGTCGGAGTAGACCGTCTGGTAGCGTTCCTGATCGAGTCCGGACCAGTCCCGGGAGGCGTCTGATTCCCGGCGGGCTTGTTCTATATAAGGAGGCAGGGGGAGCGAACCGGCGCTTTCGGCGATCTCGGTGACGCTTTCCTGGCCAGCCAGCGGGGTGAAGCGGACCCGGTTTTCGCCGTCGGGACGCTTTTCCACGACCTCCGCACGAAAAAGACCCGCCGACTCAAATGTCGCCCCGCCGGGCAGCAAGGCCTATGGCCGCCTTGGCGTACTGACGGGCGCGCGGGCACACGCGACAAGCCT
>JBNNDZ010000159.1:0-3809 GCA_050285865.1 Puniceicoccales bacterium | reverse complement strand
GATCCGCGGCGGCTTTTTTCATTTCCTCCTCCAGATCGGCCACCCATTCGCGGGTTTTGCCCTCCAAAAATTCCAGCGCGGCGTCGACCCGCTCGTGATATTGCTCAGTCGTGACGTCTTCCGTCTGGCCGTAGATTTCGGCCCGGGCATCCTCGTAAAAGCGCCACGTGCCGTCCTCGAGTTGGCGCGGCTTGGCGTCACCGAGCAAAATGCCGAAGCGTTTCCGCATCTCGGCCAAGGTCTTGCGCAAGAGTCCGCTGTGAGCAAACGGGCCAAAGTAGCGCGCTCCGTCTTCGAGCCGGTTACGGGTCAGCCGGAAGCGTGGCAATTCACTGCCGACATCCACCCGCACCAGCAGAAACTGCTTATTATCAGTGAAATCGGTATTATACTTCGGCTTGAATTGCTTGATCAGTTTGCCTTCGAGGAGCAAGGCCTCCTGCTCACTACGGACCTCGATGATCTCGAAGTCGTGGATCAGATCGAGCATGGCGGACACCTTGGGCTGCGCGATGGCGAGCTTGCGTGAGGGCTGGAAATACGTCGATACGCGCTTTTTCAGACTCTTGGCTTTGCCTACGTAGAGCACCCGTCCGAAACGGTCCTTCATCAGGTAAACCCCGGGGACGTTCGGCAGGCGGCGGACCTTCTCTTTGAGGGCGCTGGACACGGATGCTCGCATCATCTTCAGTAAATGACCGGAAGCTTTCTTCGCAAGCTCCCACAGAAAATCACTACGAGGGTTGCATGCGCGCACATTCTTAGTTCTGTAAAGAATAGTTTATTCTTCCCTATGTCCACGCTTACCAAAGTTGATCTAATTACCCTCGGCGACGAGCTCTTGCTCGGCATTCGCGAAAACGGCCACCTGAAATACATCGGGGGCGAACTGGCACGCCGCGGCCTATCCCTGCGCCGCAACGCCTGTTGTCGCGACGCGCGAGAGGACATCATCCGCACATTTAATGACGCCTGGGCCCACGCCGATATCGTGATTACCACGGGCGGCCTCGGCCCCACCAGCGACGATAACACGCGCGAAGTCATCGCCGAATGCCTCGGCCGGGAGCTAGAATTTAAACAGGAAATCAAGGACGCCATTCAGGCCCGCTTTGACCGCCTGGGTCGCACCATGGGCGACAACAACCTGAAGCAATGCTACGTCCCCCGCGGCGCAGAAATTCTGCCCAACCCCTTCGGCACCGCACCTGGCATCTACCTGGAACAGGACGGGAAACACCTTTTCATGCTCCCTGGACCCAGCAATGAGCTGCGTCCAATGTTCGAGAACGAGGTAATGACCCGCATTTGCGACCGTGGGTATTGCTCCATCAGCGACACCTATTTGCAGATCCGCACCTGCGGCGTGGGCGAAAGCGCCCTGGAAGAACGGCTCCAGCCAATCCTCAAAGCAAACCCGGATATCCAAGTCGCCTACTGCGCGCACCAAGGCCTCGTCGATGTCCGGTTGACGATGGAGACTTTCCCCATCGATTTCGAGCGCCTGCGGGCCGTGGGCGATGAGTGCCGCACACTGCTGGGCGAAGACTTCGTCTGCTTCGGCCACTGTTGCTTAGCAAAAACTATTTTCAACTTCCTCCGCGCACATGAGCGTACCCTGGCCGTGGCCGAGTCCTGCACCGGCGGCCTGTTGGCCAATTGCTTCACCGACATTCCCGGGGCCTCAAAGGTCTTCGCGGGCGGTGTCGTCTGCTACAACAACGACGCCCAAATGGACATGCTGGGCGGTCCGGAATGCATTCTGAACCAGCATGGGGCGGTCAGCGCCGAGTGCGCGGTCGCCATGGCCGACGGCGCAGCCGAACGCTTTGGCACCGACTACGCCCTTGCGGTCACGGGCTTTGCCGGCCCTTGCGGCGGCACCCCGGAAAACCCCGTTGGCACGATTTTCATTGGTTACCACAGCCCAGTCGGCAGTTGGTGTGTGCGTATGGTTTACCCCGGCACCCGTAGTGCGGTGAAAATCCGAGCCGTGGTCCGCGCACTCGATATCATGCGCCGCAAACTGCAAAAATATCAGGTCGAAGAAGCCCTCGTTTGCGAATGCAGCGAACACGCCTCGGTTGAGTGCGAGTAGGCGGATAACGGTTGCGTCGCGCCCGGGAACCGATACCGTGGTCGCCATGAATCGCGACACTGCCCTGGATGAACTAAAGAACCGTGATAAACCCTTTGATTTCGTCGTTATCGGCGGCGGTGCGACCGGATTAGGCTGCGCAGTGGATGCGGCCGCCCGCGGGCATTCCGTGGCGCTGATTGAGCAGGCTGACTTCGCCAAAGCCACTTCCAGTCGTAGTACAAAGCTCGTCCATGGCGGCGTGCGCTACCTGAAGCAGGGTAACATTTCGCTGGTGCTCGAAGCCTTGAAAGAGCGCGGGCGTCTCTGCCAAAATGCCCCGCACCTCGTCAGCCACCAGGCATTCATCGTGCCGAATTACAGTTGGTGGGAAGGTCCATTTTACGGCATCGGCATGAAGGTTTACGACATGCTCGCGGGCAACCTCGGCCTGGAGCCATCGAAGCACTTATCCCGCGACGAAACCCTCGAGCGCATTCCCACGCTGGAAACCATAGGCCTGCAGAGCGGCGTCATTTACTACGACGGCCATTTCGACGACGCACGACTCGCGGTGAACCTCGCCCAAACCATTTTCGACCGTAACGGCATCGCGGTAAACTACGTCAAAGCTGTAGGGCTACCCAAGGAAGCGGGCATCGTTCATGCCGTTGAATGCGAGGATCTTGAAACGGGCGAACATTTCACAATCCGCGCCAAGGCGGTCATCAACGCCACCGGGGTTTTCAGCGACAGTGTTCGCCGGATGGACGACCCCAGCGCGGCCACCATGATTGCCGCCAGCCAGGGCGTGCACCTCGTGTTGCCAAAGGAATTTGTGCCGGGCGAGGCCGCCGTCATGGTCCCGCACACCACCGACGGCCGCGTGCTTTTTGCCGTGCCGTGGCATGGTCACGTTGTCGTCGGCACCACCGACACGCCCCGCGACGAAATCAGCCTGGAGCCCCGCGCGCTGGAGGAGGAAATCGAATTCATTCTCGCCAATGCCGCGCAATATCTCGCCAAGGACCCAAAGCGCGAGGACGTGCTCAGCGTCTTTGCCGGCCTGCGCCCGCTGGTGAAATCCGGCGAGGGTGGCAACACCGCCTCCATTTCGCGTGACCACACGATTGTCGTCGCCGACAGCGGACTCATCACCATCACCGGTGGCAAATGGACAACCTACCGCAAGATGGCTGAGGACTGCATCGACCAGGCGGAAATGATTGCGGGCGTCGAGCACCGCCCCTGCGCGACGGCGCAACTGAAGATTCACGGCCACACCGAAACGCCCATCGAAGACCACCCGCTAATGTCCCTCTACGGCAGCGATGCAGAAGACATTCGCGCAGCGGCAAAGGAAAACCCTGGCTACGGCGAGGTGCTGCATCCTGCGCTTCCCTACACGGTGGGCGAGGTCCACTGGGCAGTGAAAAACGAGATGGCCCGCCGGGCGGAGGACGTGCTTTCACGCCGCACCCGTGCGCTATTCCTTAACGCCGAAGCCGCATCGGCGAGCGCGGAAAAGGTCGCGACAATCATCGCCCAAGAACTTGGTCACACTGACGACTGGGCCCAAGCCGAAGCCCAGCGTTTCGTGCAACTCGCCAACGGCTATCGGGTGCAATAACCAGCCTCAACGTTTCACCAGCAAACAACGGACGTCATATAGCGGCGGGCGAGTTTTGGAGTGCGGCGGCTTCACGCCGCTCTTAACGACCCAAAGCAGATT